>RFQS01000380.1 GCA_009924885.1 Pseudomonadota bacterium
TATCGGGATCATCCTCTATTGACAATCTAGGTGTAACACTATCTCTTCTAAATTGGTCAACGTCAGGTCTACTGACAGACCTACCCCCTGTTCTTCTTTCTAATTGTATGTAATCATCTGGTGCTGTTACTTCAGAGTTTATAGAAACAGATGGGTCAGATTTACGAATATAGGAAGATTCAAGTTTACCAATTAAACTATTAAGTTGTTGCTTAAGTTCTTGATGTTCCTTATTATCTGAAGAAAGATTAAATGTAGCATTTAAAAATTTTAGAATTACTACAAATCTTCTATTAAGATCAGGAACCATTTTCTTTGAGGTATAATCAGCAATATTATCTAGAAGGCTTTTCAAACCTAAGACAGTTCTATTGGCAGAATTTAATAAGAAGTCTTTTAACATCTCAAAAATATTTTCTGGGATTAGATCGAGTAAATCTTCAATCTTATCAAGGATAAAAGCAGCAACAGGTTGGCCGACTAAAGGTAACAATGCAGTAACTGCTCCTGCTAATACAGCTTTTCCTGCCGCAGCTCCTGTTGATATTAAAACTTCCTTTGTTTGTTGAGATTTATGTATTTCTCGTATTGATGAAGCAATTTGGTTATGGGTTATTGAGTTTGCAGCAATCTCAAGGAATTCTTTAGCACTGTAACCCTTATCTTTAAGATAATCTTTAACTTTAGATTTAACTTTTGCATAGTTTAACTCAAGAAGAAAAACTCTATTAGGATTATCTTCTGTATCGTCAGTACTATTTATGAATAACGAAATTCCAAGTTCTTCTTGAAGCTTTATATAAGTAAGTAACTTTATTACATCATTGTCATCAAGTTCTTTGGAGATATATACAGAAAGGTCAAGTTTAGTAAAGGGATCATTTTTAGAGGTAGCCTCACCTTTAATTATTGAGCTTAAATTTTTTCTAAATCTATTTTCACGAAGTCTAATTCTGTCTCTAGCAAGTGAGGTTGTAGCTGTAGATGCAACAGTTGTAATAACTCCTGGAATATTTCCTACGATTAGTCCGGAAACTACAGAAAGAGTTG
>RFQS01000039.1 GCA_009924885.1 Pseudomonadota bacterium
AGCCCCTTCACATAATCCATGCAGTGCGGACGATTGGGATGACGCGCCACCTGAACTTTTTGCGCAGGGGTCAGGCGACCATAAATCTGCCGCAGCAGCCTGTCTGTTTTTTGTTGAATGCGCGCCACCTCATCGGCCACGCGATCGCCGCTTTGGTGCTGCAGCTCGGCCAGCTTGGCTTCCATCTCGGCCACAGGTTTTTCAAAATCAAGAATTTATTGGAGGCAAGCTTCTAATTTATCTTCGGGGGCGGCACAACCTCAATTTAATGGAAGTGCTTTAAGGGAAATTATTTTCTCCTTCCCCAGCTCCCTAACAGAACAACACGACATAATCACAGAACTAGACTCAATCTCCACGGAAACTAAAAAACTAGAGAAAATCTACACGCAAAAACTCACCCACCTAGAAGAACTCAAAAAATCTATACTAAAACAAGCATTTGAGGGAAAATTATAATCAGTGCGTAACGAAGCTGAAACGAGAGCCGAGCTTATAGACCCTCTTCTTCAAGAATGTGGATGGGGAGTAGTTCCAGGCTCTAAAATACTTAGAGAGTATAGAATCACAGAAGGCAGAATAGAAGTCACGGGTATTCGTGCTAAAGCTGATATCGCTGATTATATTCTTGTTTATAAAAATAAAAAACTAGCAGTTATAGAAGCTAAAAAAGAAAGTTTATCTGAGTCCGAAGGTGTGCATCAGGCTAAGAATTATGCTCATAAATTACAGATTGAATATACTTATGCGACTAACGGCAGTGCAATTTATGAAATAGCTATGCTGACTGGAATTGAGCAGTATATTGCTAAATATCCTAGTCCAGAAGAGCTCTGGAATAGAATTGATAAAAAAACTAATGACTGGCAAGAAAAGTTTCAAAATATTCCATTTGAAACGGTAAATGGGAAAAAGGTTCGCTATTATCAAGAATTAGCAGTTAATAATACCCTTAATTCTATCGCGGAAAACAAAGAAAGAATTTTACTAACGCTTGCTACTGGTGCAGGCAAGACTTTTATTGCATTTCAGATAGTTTGGAAATTATTTCATACTCGTTGGAACTTAAATCGTGACGGCAAGAGAAGACCTAGAGTACTTTTCCTAGCAGATAGAAATATTCTAGCTGACCAAGCCTTTAATGATTTCTCAGCATTTCCAGAAGATGCTTTAGTTCGGATTAATTCTAAAGAAATTAGCAAAAAAGGTAAAGTCCCGATGAACGGAAGTATCTTCTTTACTATATTTCAGACCTTTATGAGTGGAGATGGAAAAACTCCTTATTATGGAGATTACCCTACTGATTTTTTTGATTTTATTATCATAGATGAATGTCATCGAGGCGGTGCTAATGATGAATCTAACTGGCGTGGCATTCTTGAGTACTTCTCTCCAGCAGTTCAGCTAGGTTTAACGGCTACTCCTAAGCGTAAGGATAATATTGATACTTATAAATATTTTGGTGAGCCAGTGTATATCTATTCACTCAAACAAGGTGTAAATGATGGTTTTCTAACTCCATTTAAAATTAAACGTATTAAGACTACACTCGATGACTATATTTACACGCCAGATGATGAAATTATAGATGGCGAAGTCGAAGATGGAAAAATCTACGAAGAGAAAGATTTTAATAGAATTATAGAAATTAAACAGAGAGAGGCTTTCAGGGTTAAGGTAGCTCTTGATAATCTTAATCAAAATGAAAAATCTCTAGTCTTCTGTGCGACCCAAGAACATGCAGCCGCTATTCGTGATTTAATTAACCAATATAAAACAAATACTAATCCCCTTTACTGTGTTCGAGTTACATCTAATGATGGTGCTCTTGGTAATCAGTATTTAAAAGATTTTCAAGATAATGAAAAAACTATTCCGACAATGCTTACCACTTCACAGAAACTCTCTACAGGCGTGGATGCACGAAATATACGCAATATTGTTCTTTTAAGACCTATTAAATCCATGATTGAATTTAAACAAATTATTGGGCGAGGAACTAGGCTCTATGACGGTAAAAATTACTTTACTATTATTGATTTTGTTGATGCCTATAAACATTTCTCTGACCCAGAATGGGACGGTGAGCCGATAGATAACACTATTGAGGATGAGGGGGAATCTAATAAACCAATTCCCGAGCAGCCTACTGAAGAGCCAGATTTGGTCGATGAGGAAGAGGAAGAAAATACTAAAAAGAAAAAACTGAAAATTAAACTTAGAGACGGAAAAGAAAGAGAAATACAGCATATGGTATCTACCATGTTTTGGAGTGCTGATGGCAAGCCTATTTCAGCTGAACAGTTTTTAGAGAATTTATTTGGAACTTTACCAGAATTATTTAAGAATGAAGATGAATTGCGTGAAATTTGGTCAAGTCCTTTGACTCGTAGTAAATTTTTGGAAAATCTGTCAGATATTGGCTATTCGAGAGATAAACTTGAAGCTTTACAGAAATTAGTTCAAGCAGAGGATTCTGATTTATTTGACGTACTTACCTATGTAGCATTTGCAAGGCAGCTAATATCAAGAGAAGAAAGGGTGTCTAAAACTAAGCAGAGCATTACAAATAATTTGAATGATCAGCAGAAAGAATTTATTGAATTTGTTTTAGAGCAGTATATAGAAAAAGGAGTGGATGAATTAAATGAAGAGAAGATTCCAGATCTTATCAAGCTAAAATATCATGCTGTAACCAATGCTGAAGAAGCTTTGGGCAGTGTCTCTAAAATAAGAAATACTTTTTTTGAGTTTCAGAAAATACTTTATCATTACCATCAGCCTAAAGTTGCTTAATAAAACCAAAAAGGACATTCACCTTTAATCAGAAGGACTTTTGGGAAAAAAGGTTTAATCTATATACGTTTCTAGCTGCTGGCTTTTTCTTAATATTGGGTGTAAAATGCATCTATAAAGGCTTAGATGTTCTGGAGCACTCTATCTAAAAGGAAATATTATGCTAAACAGTGATATAGATGTTTTTTATGCAAGTTTTTTTCTAATTTCATCAATACTCGCAGCAGTATATTTTTTATATAAGAAGTTCTCATTAATTAACGAGGATGAAAACACGAACCCCTAGGCGTGTAGCATTCATACTAATTTAGTACAATTAATAGCGAATGAACACCACTCTCCCTTTTAAAGCCAGCTATGATTTCACTGAAACAGAAGAAAAATGGTTAGCCGTTTGGTTAGATAAAAAAATCTTCCAAGTCAATAAAGACCTAAATAATGGTCGCAAAGTTTTTAGTATAGCCCTGCCACCACCTAATGTTACTGGGGAGCTGCATATGGGGCATGCCTTGGGTGGAACTATACAGGATGTATTAATTCGCTATCATCGTATGCGTGGCTATGATGTTCACTGGCAGATAGGTTCAGATCATGCTGGTATCGGAACACAGTTGGTCGTAGAAAAAAAACTTAAGAGTGAAGAGAAGCTTAGAAAAGAAGATTTAGGTAGAGAAGCTTTTCTAGAGAGAATTCAAGCTTGGAAGGAACAGTCTGGTAATCAGATTCTTGAGCAGATGAAGAGGCTAGGTTTTAGTCCAGATTATGATCGCACTCGTTATACTATGGATGCTCAGTATCAGGAAGCGGTGCTGGCTGCTTTTAAAAAGTATCATGCAGAAGGCTATATATATAAAGGGAAACGCTTAACGAATTGGTGCCCTAAATGTTTAACTTCTCTTTCTGACTTGGAGATAGAGGAGTCTGCTAAAACCAAAAAGCTCTATGAAATTAAATATAAATTAGAAAAGCCTTATGGTGAGCTTCAAGAGTTAATAGTCGCGACGACTAGACCTGAAACTATGTTCGGCGATACAGCTGTAGCTATTAATCCAAATGACGAAAGATATTCAAGTCTAATTAATGAAATAAAATCTAAACCTAATTCTGTAAAGGTTTTAATACCATTTATTAATAAAGCTATCCCAGTTATATTAGATGAACAGGTTAAATTGGATTTCGGAACTGGAGCTTTGAAAGTCACTCCAGCTCATGATTTCAATGATAATCTTATAGGAAAAAGGCATGGACTTGCTGAGCTGAATATATTTAATGATAAAGCTGAGCTTTTAGATATTCCTGAAGTTCCTACTGAGTTTCAAGGGCTAGATAGATATAAGGCAAGAACTGCTGTAGAGGAGGCTTTAGCTTTAAACGAGGCTTTAGTGAAGATTACAGAATATACAGGGACTGAAAGTCTGCATGATAGATGTAATACTGAAATAGAGCCAGCTTTAAGTGATCAGTGGTATTTAAGTATGAAGCAGCTTGCTGAAATGGCTTTAAATAGAGTTACTAAAGATCCAGATAAAAAATTACCTGATTCGAAGAGAACTGATTTTATTCCCGAGAGATACGAAGAGCCTTTTAAAGCGTGGCTTGAGAACATTCAGGATTGGTGTATTAGCCGTCAGATATGGTGGGGACATCAGATTCCTATCGAAGGCGAAACAGATGTATTAGATACTTGGTTCAGTAGTGCATTATGGCCGTTTATTAGTATGGCTGATGATGAAGCTGTGCTGAAGAAGTACTACCCGACTACTGTTTTAGCTACTGCAAGAGAAATTATTAATCTCTGGGTAACTAGAATGATATTCTCTAGTGAATTCTTTAGGCAGGAAAAGGCTTTTAGTAAAGTACTGATTCACCCAGTAGTACAGACACCAGATGGTAAAAGAATGAGTAAGTCTAAAGGTAATGCCATAGATCCATTGCTTTTAGTTAGAAATTATGGTGCTGATGCTTCAAGGATGTGGTACGCACAGGTCGGGGTTTTTTCTAGTCAGGATGTGCGTTTTCCGGGTAAGTCATTTCCAAGTAAAGAAGACCCTAAAGTGAAAGATTGGGAATGTGAGGTAATGGAGAAGTATAAACGCTTTGCTAATAAGCTTTATAACTCTGCGAAATTTACTTGCATGAATTTAGTCGAAGATCCTAGTTATAAAAGTACTGGGAAATTTAAGGTTAAGCCTATCACTGAACTGAATTTTAATGAAATGACTTTCGCTGATAGATGGATACTCTATGAACTAGAACACGTTCTAAGCACTGTCTCTATTTATTTTACTAAATATGATATAGGTGCTGCTCAGGAGAAGATCTTTGAGTTTACTTGGACTCGTTTCTGTGACTGGTATATAGAGTTTTCTAAAATACAGGATAATTTAGAAACTAAAAATCAGATCTTGTTTTATGTTTTAGCTTCTGCTGTTAGAGCTTTGCAGCCATTTATGCCATTCGTGACAGAGGAGATCTGGCAGAGCTTAATGCCGATCGTAGATTTTTCAGAAATAGAGGATGACTATTTCACTGAAGAGTATAAAGCCAAGCCTTATGTGGCTTTCGCTAAATTCCCAGAAGATCAAAAAGGACAAATAGCTTTTCTTAGAGCTGTACTCGCTCAAACAAATGGCATAGAAACTTGTCAGGAAAAAGCAAATGTCGTTTGGTCAATGAAATTAGCGACTGAAATCATCTCTAAAATTAGAAATACTAGGCAGAGTTTAAATATCTCTTGGAGTGATGAAATTAAGCTATTTATATCTAATCTTAGTGAAGCAGATATTTCTACCTTAATCGAGATTAGTCCTTATATAAAAAGAATAGCTAAATGCTCAGATATATTTATGAAGGAGGCTGTTCCAGAAAAGCCTTTAAGTAGTTTTATTATTAAATCAGAAAGCGCAGAAATTGGAGATTGCGAGCAGCTTCAGGATGGGACTGCTCACAATCGTGCAAGTTCAAGGCTGAGGAGGACGAATGACCGCAGTGTACTACAGGTACATGAGGATCATGAGGACAACGAAAACGCAGGAATTGGAGATTGCGAGCAGTCCCAAGAGATGTTTTTTCATATTCCATTACAAGGCTTAGTCGATATAGATAAACTAAAAACCAATCTAGAAGATAAACTTAGTAAGTTAAATAAATCCAAGCAGCAATTAGAGACTCGTTTAGCTTCTATGTTAAATAAAGCTCCAGAGGAAAGGATTCAAGAAGCTAAAGGTGATTTGGAAAAGCTAAATTTAGAAGAGAGAATTTATTTAGAAGAATTAAATAGTCTTTAATCTTTATAAACTCGGCTGATTCTTAACCCCTACTTAACCTGCTCATTCAACAATACAATTAGTAATACTTTCTAGGAGTCTAAACTTTAGATTATGGGTACAAACCCGCCAGCGCAAATACTTGACGGTAGTGATCTGCCTAATTTGGAGTTTTTACCTAAGTATAAAGATGGTAAAGATACTACTCAGATTTCGCATCAGTATGACTATTGTGGGCGTAACAGTATACATGTTAAGAATCATTCTTTTCGCAAAGCAAATACTAGAACAGAAAGTGAAGAGATGGTTATTTACACTAAGCCAGGTAGGGCAAGACCTCTTGAGCTTGTTAGTGCCGCTAAAGATGATAGAGCTGGTAAGCTTCCGCAGCATAATACCCCAGGCTCATTTCATCCAGACTTAGAAATTAGGCCGACTAGGGATATTTTTATGATCAAGAAGAAGATTTATCATGTTGATAATTTGCCGAGCTTCGGTTATTCACCATATCCAGTGGTTATGACTCAAAAAAAATTACATGAAATATATGAGCAATTTGCTAATTTAAATTTTGTTGCATTCAAACATATGTTGGGTATTGATGTTGCTAAAGATAAGGATAGGCGAGATTTTACTGTTTGGGCTAGGAAGGAATCAGCATTAGAGCATAGTTATGTCTGTGTTGATAAGGATAATGGTTATGCGACGTTTATGCAGATAGTTAAAAAAGACCAAGCCGGAAAGGTCGTCAATGTAATTTACTCCCCATTCCACATGGGTGAAGCAATGGTAATGACAGAGTCCTATATAGATAGTAGCGGACGTTTGCGTAATATTGTTCATATCGGTGTGGCTGGTGCTGCTGCTGAAAATAGTACTGAAACAGATAGAAGAAGTGGAATTGAAAGATTTGATGATGGCACTATGATGTGGGTACTAAGTAGTTATAAAGGCAGTAAATGCACTACTGGTGCGGCAGCTCTGAGACCAGATGGCAGTATCGTTATTATGTCTAAAAGCCTTAATAAAAAATTGGCTCAAAATGCGGCTAGAAGCTTTGGGGGAGAGCAGATTTTACCATCTACACAGACTTGGACTGGTAGATTCTCGCTTGAAGCCTGCGTCCCAGTTTCTGAGGATAAATTTGTTATTAGAACTGAATATAAAACCGCAGTTAGAAGACAAACTTCAGCCTTGGTTGATGGGTCTTGTATCCCTGGCTTAAGACCAATTTTTGATGTTAAACTATAGTCTGTGACTATTCTAAAAAAAATCTTTTTCTTCACACTTATTATCTTTGGAAGCAGTTCCTGTTTTCAAGAATTTCAGGATTTAAGGCAAGGGGAAATTTATTTAAAAGAGGCTAAATATAAAGAGGCTATAAATCTTTTTGATAAGCATACGTCCAAAAAAAGTAAACAGCTAAATTCAACTGCTCATAAAGATTATGCTGTTATTACTTTAACTAATTTAGAAATTGATAAGACTTTACGTTATAAAAATGCAAAGCTCCTATTGCGTGAGGCTTTAGATCTCGATCCCACTAATCAATCTGCTAAGGCACTTTATAAAATGCTATCTAAAACCATGGAAACTGAGCTTGGGGAGCTTACAGAGTAATTTATGAGTGAATGGGCGTCCATTATTTTAGTTTATGCTTTGGTGTATTTAGTAACAGCTATACCCTTTGGTTATTATTTAGGGCTTATTTATGGCAAGGATTTAACGGAATTAGGTAGTAAAAGCATCGGTGCGACTAATGTACTTAGGGTTTTAGGTAAATGGCAGGCTATTTTAGTTTTAACTCTAGATATTGCTAAGGGATTTTTACCGCTGTTTCTTGTAACGAATTTTTTTTGGGAGATAATCCCGCGTGAATCCTGTCTTTTTTTATTTTTGACTATAGTACCATTGATAGGGCACAGTAAAAGCTTATATATCGGTTTTAAAGGTGGTAAATCATCAGCTACGGGCTTTGGGGTTTTACTTGCTATAAATCCACTGGTGGCTTTAATTACTATCTTAATTTGGATAGTGACGGTTAAACTTTCCAAGTATTCTTCTTTGGGTTCAATAATATGTATTCCATTGGTTCCGATATGGCTCTATCTTTTTGGGGAGCCATTGAATATAATTATCTTTGGTGTAATCGCTTTCGTTTACATAGTACTTATTAAGCACTCTACTAATATCAAGAGATTGCTTAGTGGTACTGAACCGAAGGTGGGACACTTGTCAAACGTACAAGTTCAAGGCTGAGGAGGACGAATGACCGCAGTGTACTGGGAGTACATGAGGATCATGAGGACGACGAAAACGCAGAAATTGAAGATTGGCAAGTGTCCCAAGGTGGGACAGACTCAAGATGCTTGAACCTGAAGAACTAGCTTTAATAGAGTTTAAAAATAACCCAAGGGCTAAAAAGTTAAGATTAACAGCGAGTAAGATTAAAGGGCTCGAATTAACTGCTCCTAAGTGGGTTAATTTTGAGGATTGTAAAGATTTTTTAAATCAGCATCATTCTTGGATTAAAGAGCATTTAGAAAAAATACAGAATGAGACACGCGATGGTATTTTTTATCCTGATAAAAAATATAAGACATTTAAGCATGAATTGGTTTTTATACCTGGTGCTGTTTTAGAAACTAAGTGTCGAATATCAGCGAATAAAATTAAGCTTTATTATAATGAATCGATTGATTTTAAAAAAAATAAAAAGATACAGGATTTAATTAAGGGTGCTTTAATAGAAGTTTTAAGGAATGAAGCAAAAGAATATCTTCCAGATAGGGTAGCTTATTTAGCTTTTAAGCATAAGCTAAAATACAGAAATTTATATTTAAAAAACATGAAAAGCCAGTGGGGAAGCTGCTCGTATGAGAATAACATAAATTTATCTCTGCATTTAATGAGGCTGCCTGTAGATCTTATTGACTATGTGATTTTACATGAGCTTACACATACTGTTGAAAAAAATCACAGTTCGAGATTCTGGAATTTAGTGGAAAAATTCATGCCAGGAGCGAAGCTGCTAGATTCTAATCTGAAAAATTATCATCCTGAATTGTTTTAATTAACCTCTCTATAAAGAGACCTATGCACAAACGCAGAAAATGGAGTTGTTTAGCGCTCTCTATAAATATAATGGTAAGGTGATAGTAAAGGTAGACCCTTCTCCAAGAATGCTTTTGCAGCTAATTTCTCCATCAAGAGCTGTGATTAAATCTTTGCAGATAGCAAGTCCCAAGCCTAATCCGTGAATTTTATTGGTTTTAGCACTTTTAACTCTATAGAAGCGATCAAAGATTTTTTCTACATCCTCTTCTGTCATCCCGATACCGTGGTCTGACACGGAGAAGTGAAAATGCTTGTTATCGGAGTGTGCTGAAATAAGAATTTCTCCGCCATCGGGTGAATATTTAATTGCATTGGTTAATAAATTTTCAATAATTTGCAGAAGCAGCTTTTTATCTGCTCTCAATGCTGCTAAATTATCATTAAAGTTAAAATTAAATTGGTGATTGGTTTGCAAGGGAGCTAATGCCTTTAGAGCAAATTCAATCATTTCTTTAAAATCTACTTTTTCAAAACTTACTTGCCAACCGATGTTATTAGCTCTATTTAATTGAATAAGATCATCTATCATTCTTGATAAGCGGTTACTTGCATCTACTATTTGTAAAGAAGCTTCATTTATAATCTCTGGGCTGTTTTGGTGTCTCTGTAGCATGTTACTAAAGCCAAGAATACCGACTAGAGGGGTTCTTAACTCATGTGAAACGTTGTTAATCAGATCTACTTTGAACTTATTAATCTCAACTAATTCTTGGTTTTTTTGCTCAAGTACCTTTAGTTTTACGAGTGAGGCTTCTAAAAAGTTTCTGAGATTATTAAAAATGGAATCAGAGATTTGCTTGATTTTAATTTTCGAGAGAGTATTTAGATTATTAGGCATCTGTAGTTCATCTACCTTAATAGCAAGCTGGTCTGCAAAAGCCCAGAGTAGAGAAATATGCTCCTCGCTTAATTCATCAAAAGATTTTAAATGAAATAAGCCTATAACCCTGCCACGTAGCTCCAAGGGGAATGTGATTTGGTATGAACCAACTCTGCTGGGACTTTTAGAAATTAAGACATCTTCGATTAATCTTCTATCGAAGAATTCGCTGTCTATCAGTTCTTGCATTATTTCTGAGCCATCGGGCTGTTCCTGATTTAGATTGCCAAAGATGAAAATCTCTACCTCTAAAAAAGATAAATATGATTTTAATGAACTACTAACTTTTTCTTTGATCAAATCAAGATCAGCATAGTCTTCTATAATTTTGATTAAATTACGAAACCATAACCAGTTAAATAACTTATTGGTGTTAGTATCAGCTCTTACCATTGTTGATATACAATGATACATGAGGTAACCATAAATTTTTAATTTTCATATGCGCTTAATAAATTTTTATATTGGAATTTTATTTATCTGCTGTTTTTCTTTGTTGTTTACTGTGGAAGCTTCTGCTAGGTTGAATTCTACTTATGCTGAAAATCTGAAACAGTACGGTGCTGAGATTAATCGTGAAATTTTTAATGAAAGTCCTTTGAATGGTTATGTGACTTTCTCTATTGATGAATATTTTAAATTAGTAGCTTTTTTTGTTAATGGTAGGGTGCGCAGTGAGCATCTTTTACCTAAAAATCCGACTCATCCTAAGGTTTTAAATCGTAATGAAGTTCGTGGCATATCTATGAATATGTTCGCTATGGGTGATAGAGGGGTTTTTCATAAACAGGTTAACCTAGCTAGAGTTAAAGCCTTCTTCTTTGATAAAGGTCTTATTAGCTATGAATATGATCCGAAAAATAAAAGAGCTGAGCAGTATGTAGCAATTAAGACTTTACTGTATGAGCCAGGTAATTCTTATAGGCACATTAACTATAAAGCTTATATCTAAAGGGAAACGCAGGAATTGAAGATTGAGAGCAGTCCCCTGGATTTAGCTGTGCATAAAGCTGTTGGTGATATTTGCTCTGTGTTTATAGTCTGTGATTTAGATCCAGAGGATTTAAGTTCGACTCTGGAATTTTTAAATTCTTTTAGCTCTGAAAAATCTCTATCTAAAACTTTTTCTACTGTTTCACTGGAAGAGTTTTTAAGTTGGGGATTCGATTCTTGGCGTGTAGCCGAACGAACAAGTTCAAGGCTGAGGAGGACGAATGACCGCAGTGTACTACAGGTACATGAGGATCATGAGGACGACGAAAACGCAGAAATTGGAGTTTCGCTACACGCCCATGCTAATTTATCAGAGATTCTATCTTTGCATCTTAGTCTAGATAATGAAATTAAAAACCATAAATTAATATCAGATCACGCTTCTAAATTGGGGCTTAAGCAGTTAAATCCTTATGACTCTTTTGCTGAGCTCTTTGATAATAAATTTTTATTCTATAATTTTATGCTAGCGCAGGGTTTTAAGCAAGCCAAAACTTGCTATCTTGAGAAAAACTATTCTGAGACAGAGATCTATGGTGCCTTAGATGGCTTTGCTGCAAGTGGTATGGGTTCTTTTCTTGTTAAACCTTGTTCTGGAACTGAATCTATAGATCAATATAGTTTTAAATTAAAGGAATTTTCTTTAAAATTAGATTCCATTCTTGAAAAAATAACTATGATTCAAAAATATGATTCTTTGCTTATTCAAGAAAAACTTGAATTTAAGGAAGAGTATAAAATTGTTTTTCTTTATGATAATGTTTTTTCAGCTAAAGCTCTATCTGAGAAGATTTTAGCTTTATGCTCGCAGCTTGTAGCTGCTTTTAAAGATTATGCTTGCTTTAAATTCGGGGGGACTGCTTGCAAGCGTGCAAATTTAAGTGAGATTCTGCCTGATATTTTTTCAATAGATCTTTTAGAATTAGCGAGCGGGGATTTAGTGATTCTTGAAGCGAATGCTAGACCAGCAGGCATTTT
>RFQS01000381.1 GCA_009924885.1 Pseudomonadota bacterium
CGCAAAGATTGAGACAATTTATCATAATGTAAGTCAGGTAGATTTCTATAGCGTAGCGAATAAAGCTATTGTAGATCCTATTGATGCTTTCAATACATTATCTAGCATGCCATCTAGCACTAAGGCATTAGACCCCATGGAATTCTCTAAGTTATTTATTGATGGGGAAGGTCTCTCAGTATATGGAGAATTTACTGTTGATAATTATCAAGAAGATACAGCTATTGCTGAAGCTGTTATTAACAACTTATCAGGAAACTTATTAGCCAGCGGTTTTGATTTAAAACAATCTAAATATGTTGGTTTTATGGTAGTAGCCAATAAAGAAGTGTGGTCTAAGATACCAGCATCCAGCATTAATTATGCCAGTAGCATGATTAATGACCTTTGTGGTAATCCTAAAGGAGTATTTAAGGGGATGTATGTGTTAGATTCTGTAGCTGATACAGTAAAAGTATATAGTATGTTCTCTGGATTAGGATTACCTAGCTCTAGAGTAGAGCAGCTTAAGAGTGAGACAAAAGAATTGCAGTCTAAAGTAAAAGATAAAGATGATTCAAGAAATCTTACTTTGAATTTAGATACTGGAGTTAATGAGACAGTATCTGCTGCTCAAAAAATCAAAGATAAGATTGCAGCAAAATCTTCATCTTTTGGTAAGTTAGTGACTGGGTTAGTAGATCGTAGAAAGTAATAAGTATATAATTTCTGCTGCTTGTGAAGGCTCCCTAAAAAAAGGGAGCCTTTTTATTAATAATGATATATAATATATATGAAAAAACTAGCTAGAGTTAATGTAGAATCATTAAAACCATTAGAGAAATTTATAAGGGATAGTTTAAATCCTCAATTTTTTTGATTCCACTGCCAGCTCGAGTGATGATCTGACCGGCCGTCGTTGCCTTGGGATGATGCTCACCACGCAGCACAGTGTAGACTGCATCAATAGGATAGCCCTTGATGTCTTTGGCAAGAATGTACGCGTAGGTCGTGAAGATCACAAAATCAGCCTTCTTGGTTCCAATCGCTTCAACGACTGCCACATAAGAG
>RFQS01000382.1 GCA_009924885.1 Pseudomonadota bacterium
GATTGGTGTATTCAGTAACTCATGACCTAAGAAGTCCTATATTATCAAGTAAAGGTTTGTTGAGTCTAATTTTAAACCAAGAGATCTTGAGCGCAAATACTCAAGAGTATTTAGGGACTATCAAAACCTCTTTAGAAAGGCTTGATAAAACAATATTAGAAATTTTAACATACTCTAAAAACTCAAGGCTTGCAATAAGCCTTTCAGAAATAAACCTAAATAACTTAGTAGAAACAGCCTTTAATTCCCTTAAACATGAAGTCAATTATCCAATAGAACTTTCATCAGAAATTAATGCTGAATGCTCTTTTATTTCTGACGAAAGCAGAATTAAGCCCATATTGAACAATATAATATCTAACAGTGTTCGCTATAGTGTAAATACTCAAATTGGTGCCAAAATCAAGTTCAAAGCCCAAATAAATAAACAAAGATGTCTTATTGAAGTTTCAGATAATGGAGAAGGTATTCCCTTTGAGCATCAAGATAAAGTATTCAACATGTTTTATCGAGCATCGTTAAAGGTAAATGGTACCGGACTCGGTTTATTTATTTGTTCGGAGGTTGTAAAAAAGCTAAATGGTAATATTAGCTTTATTTCAACACCCGGAGTTGGCACTACCTTTACCATTGTTTTACCCAATAATCAGCATTGAAATGATAAAAGAATTTATACTGATAGATGATGACCCAATCTTCAATTTCCTTACCTCAAAGGTAATAGAAAGCAGTGAGTGTTCAGGCAACATCACATCTTTCACTGAAGTTGAAAAGGCAATTAACTATCTGAAAAAGTTGCCCGATTTACCTTTAACTCCCAGGGTTATATTTCTTGACATAAGAATGCCAATCTTAGATGGGTTTGACTTTTTAGAGCATTTTCATTCGCAAGTGCCTCTAAATATTGCAGAATCATGTAAAATTTACATGCTTACTTCCTCTCTTAACGACTCTGATAAGGAGAAAGCCTTCTCTTATGAAAAAGTCTGCGGCTTTTTAAGCAAACCTCTGGAGTCTGAAAAAATGGATGAATTATGCACTAAGGGGTTT
>RFQS01000383.1 GCA_009924885.1 Pseudomonadota bacterium
AAGGTATTTTTACTATTGATGATTAAATTAGAATGTTATGAATTCAGAGGTTTAAGATTGCTTGAATTAGAAAAGAATCTAATAGACGACCTTATCTTGCTCAGTCTTCGAGAAGATTTAGAACCACGTGGAGATTTAAGTAGTTTTTTAACCATAGACTGCGCCCAGCAAGCTAATGCTGAAATCATAGCTAAAGAAGACGGAATTATGAGCTGTGGTTTTTTGGTCGCTGAAATTTTAAGACACGGGCAAGAATACTTAATAAATAATTTTACAAAGATGAGGATTGTTGAAAACGCAGAAATTGGAGTTCCGCAACAGTGCCGAGAAGGGCGTGTAGCCGAACGAGCAAGTTCAAGGCTGAGGAGGACGAATGACCGCAGTGTACTTGGAGTACATGAGGATCATGAGGACGACGAAAACGCAGAAATTGGAGTTCCGCAACACGCCCTAGAAGTCTATTTTAAGGATGGTGAGAAATTCTGTAAGGGAGACTGTTTAATGAAAATTCAAAGCTCTGCCGTGCTGCTGCTCGCAATGGAGAGAACGATATTGAATTTCCTACAGAGATTAACTGGTATCGCTACACTGACGAGAGAATTAACTTCCTTATTAGAGAATACATCTACTAAATTATTAGACACCCGTAAAACGAATCCAGGGATGCGGGTTTTAGAGAAAATGGCCTTTAAGCATGGCTCGGCTATTAATCACAGACTTAATCTTAGCGATATGATAATGCTAAAAGAAAATCACATAAGTTTATCTAGATTTAAAAATATTAAGGAAGCACTTCTTCATACTAGAGAGCAAGTGGAGAAGAGTAATCTTAAAAATCTAAGTGGAGAAACTCTGAAAATTGAAATTGAAATTAATCAAGAGAACTTACATCTTCTGGAATATATTATTCAAGAGGGTCTTGCTGATGTCGTAATGTTAGATAATTTTTCAGTAAGTGAATTGTCTACGATTATGGCAGGCATAAGAACTTGGCAGGCTGAAAACGCAGAAAATGGAGTTTT
>RFQS01000384.1 GCA_009924885.1 Pseudomonadota bacterium
TGGCAGATTTAGAATTAGGTAAAGTTACTGACCCTGATATTATTAAAGCTATTTTAAGAGTTAATCAAGCAGAAACCACTAGAAGTTATTTATCAGGGTTAATTGATAATGGCGATTTTAGCGGAATTATTTCTAAAACAGAGTTTGAAGCATTAGATGATTTAGCCTTAGCTGAAAGAAGAGATGAATTAATTTTTAAAGCTTTTGTTAAAAAGAATAATATAAGCTCAGAAGTTTTTAATCGTTTAGAAGGCGTTGGACAAAGGCTTAATGAAGTTCAAAAGCAGTTAGAACAGTTAGAATCGAGGCAAATATTAAGCCCTGATACTGATTTAAGTAAATCAATAGATGAGTTAAGAGTACAAGAAGATGAGCTAATTAAAGCCCAAAATAGTGAATTTCTTAAGATAGTTGATAGAGCATTTTTGCAGGCTAAAGAACAGGGTTTTGATTTATCTAAAACTATAATTAGTGATTTTCGTTTAGTTAAAGGTACTGGTAAAGAAATTGTAGAAAGAAATTTTGATAATTCAGTTTATGACAGAATTTTTAAAGCTTTAACACAAGGCAAGTTGAATATTGAATCTTTTAAAAGAAATTTTGATGTACCACCGAATAGCTCGTTTTTAAGAGCTTATACATCTAAAGATGGTTTACTACAATTAGATGAGCTTATACAAGAAGCAATACAAGATAGTAGTCTTGATCCGCTTACCGTAAGAGATGAGATTATTGATCTTTTTAAAGAAAATTCAGAAAGCCCTTTATCTTACTTTAAAAGAAAAGAAATAGAGCGTTTAAAAAATGTTTTAACTGATAATGTGATTCCAAGAGATAGCGAGATAGCTAAAGAGATTGATGATCTTATCCTTAAATTAGAAGATCCGAACATAAAGCCTAAAGAAGCTACACAAATTCAAGAGCGAATAGCGGAGCTTTCTGAAATGTATGTAGGGGAGGGCAGAGCGACTACAATTTTTAATAGTGTAGATGAAATGACATTAGATAATTACATGGATA
>RFQS01000385.1 GCA_009924885.1 Pseudomonadota bacterium
GGAAAAGAAGATAGACGAACAATCTTTAGATAAAGAAAGTATTTATACTGAAGAAGTAAGAAAAAGAATGTCAGATGCACATATTGGCAAATCTTTACCTGAAGAGCAAGTAAAAAAGATGTCTGCAGCTATTAAAGCTAATTGGGAAAAAAGAAATGCTATTAGATACGAGCAAGAAGACATACGTTGTCATGCTGAAGGTTGCCAAGTAGTTGGTAAGGCTAAGTATAAAATTATTAACAATATAAGATATTGTGTTAAGCATGGTTTACGAGTATTAGCTACTGGAAATACAGAGCTGTTACCTAAGAAACCAATAATCATGACAGAAGAGATTCGAAGAAAAATAAGTGAATCTAAGACAGGTAAAAACTTAGGAAGAGAGCCGCATAACAAAGCAAAGTTAACGCAAGATCAAGTTGATATGATTTTAAATGATAGTAGATCGATCATGGAATTGAGCAAGGTTATGGGGATAGGAAGAAAGATAATTAGCAGGATAAGAAAAGAGTATAACAAATAAATTATCTGCATAACTATTTATTTATAGTAAGCTTTCTATAATTTGGTATATTATAGAAATATTCTAACTTAATTGAGGCACTAATGACTTTCAAGCATACTAAATTTGATGATTCAGCTGTTTTGCGTTCTTTAGAAAAGATAGCAGTACAAAAAGGTTTGGCAAAACCTGAAGCAATTACTAAATCTGCGTCGCAGTTAGTTAATGAAAGAGATTTGTCAGCTACTGGTGATTTATCTAATGATATAATGAAATTATGTGCAGGATTAAGAAGAGACGGTTTGCATAAGCATGCTGATGATATTGAATTTAATTTTGTAAATTACAAGAAGGCTCAAACTTTGTATGAGACATCAAAAGAAACAGGTGAGGATGTAGTGCATGCAGCGCATCCTGATGGACCTGTAGAGCTTGATGTAGAGGGCAAGCACAAAGTATTAGACATTATTAGCAGGCAATTACAGATGATTAAAACTGTAAATAAGGAGCCTACTGG
>RFQS01000386.1 GCA_009924885.1 Pseudomonadota bacterium
TATTAGAATTTTTAAGTGAGCATTATCAGCAGAAATCCTCTCTAGATGAGACGATAGAAGCTTATGGCTTTAGTGGGGTAATCATTCATGAAGACTCGCAGATGCGTCAGTTACAGGAGATTATGGGAGGGTAAATTTATAAATCCTCCAAAAGTCTTTTTAACTCAAGTCCCTTACTAGAAAGCCTATATCCTTGATTACTACTTTTAGGTTTATCTGGAATAGTCATTTCAATCAATCCTTCTACCAGTGCTGGACTCAGGTATTTATCTTGAAAATTCTTTTTATCTTTCAATCCAAGGCTGTCTTGAATCTGTGTTCTCGTCATTTCCTTGCTTAGACTACTTAATAAACGCCTGACTTGGGGGGTGACTTGGGGGGTGAGACTCAAATACTCTTTGGAGAAGGGGAAAGCAACTTCAAGAAAGTTTTCGCTTAGTCTAAAAATACCTTTATCGTAAAATATCCTTATTAATTCACGATTACGAGGCATTGATCGCCCGCTAAAAAACTCTTCAACGGAAAGCCCTTCAATCAGACCACCATACGAAGTAATAGATAACCTATCTGAATATATTTCAATCACTGGTGCGACTTCTTTTGAATAATCATTATGGATTAGTTAAGTATATCTATTGAGAATATAAAATTTAAGAAGTTCAGGGATTACACAGGTTTTTAAAGCTTTGCGCTGGACCAAATAAATTCTTCATTCTCAAGTTATTATATGATTAAAAAAGATTCCAATAAATTGTAAGTAGTACTTACAATTTATTGGGTAAAAGTAAAATATGCCGATTAAAAGAGATACCGAAAAATATATAAAATCCATCGCTAAAAAATATGAAGTAATAACTATTACTGGTCCTAGGCAGTCTGGTAAAACCACTATCGCTAAAAAGATCTTTAAAAATAAGCCCTATGTTAATTTAGAACATCCTAAATCTAGAAGCTTCGCACAAGATGACCCCGAGAGCTTTTTAAACCAATACCCCGATGGTGCAATCTTAGATGAAAT
>RFQS01000387.1 GCA_009924885.1 Pseudomonadota bacterium
CAACCTAATTTTGCGGCAGTAATGCGCGATCATCCAGAGGGACTTCAAAAAGCTACAAAAAATTCTAGAATGATGCAAAATAATCTTGCTAAAGGTTTTATACCTAATTTTGCTCCTTTAGATCCTTCAACCTTATTTTATTTAACATCTAGTTTATTTATGGGCGGAACTCAAATGAATCAAGGTTCTGCAAATCTCCAATTAGCAGAAAAAAGATTAGGTGAATTATTAAATCAAAGAGGCGAAATAGAATACCAAATATTAAATACTTCTAAAAAAGGTGCAAAAAATCGCAGAAGAATAACTGAGTTAGAAGCTCAAAGAGTTCAGATTGAAGAAGAAATTAGTTCTCAACGTGGATCTATAAGATCTCAAACTCCTATTTTTGCAAGAAGAGGAGGCCAATTTGTGGGCGGGATTGGTGGTGTCGCAAGTAGATTTGGTTCAAGATTTGGTCCTGGGTTGGCTTTAGCTGCACCAATCGCTACAGGAATTGCAAGTCAATTTATTGGAGATGATTATACTAGAGAAGGAAGAGGCACAAGATCAATAGTGCAAGGACTAGGTACAACTGCTTCTTTTGCTGGATTAGGATTTATGGTGGGTGGTGCGCCAGGTGCGATAGGTGGCGCAGCCATTGGTGGAATCATGGCTACTTATGATGCTATTAAACAATTTAAAGATATAATGCCAGAAGTTGCAAGAAATGTAGAATTAGCAACAGAAAAATTTAATGGTATCACTAGTAGTACTCAAGCAATTAGCGTTGCATTAGAATCTATGAAAAGTGCTCAAGAGAATACAGGTTTAAGCGCAGATACTAGAGCTCAATTGATAACAAAGGCTAACCAAGATTTTGCTGATGGACTTAGTAAGTTGGCTGAAATTTCAAAGGAAAAAACAGAAGAGATTATAAGTTTATACTCTAGAATGGGAGATACAGCAGAAGTCAGAACAAAAATTGCTATGCTTCAAGGAGAGGCAAAGAAAGAGTTAGATATGGAAGCTG
>RFQS01000040.1 GCA_009924885.1 Pseudomonadota bacterium
TTAGCTTTTCAAGGTGTTCTCCTTCCGTCATCCTTAAAAAGCAATCAATCAATTTATTCAAATCATAATTTCAATGAGACTTCTAGATTGATCTCTGAAAAAAATAATGACGGGACTGGAACTATTAATCTATATTATTTATTCCTAAACTGTTTGATGAATGGTGATTTTACTGCAAAAAATAATTTCACTCATCCGCAAAAGTATAATGATTTTCTAATTGAAAATTTGGAGGAATTACTTGCTTGAAAATAGAAGATATTTCTTTATATCTCCCAAAGTATTTAACTCCAAAAACAGATAAGCAGTTAAAAGATGAAATTAGAAATTTTTGTCAAGGGGTAAAGAGTCAACAATTTTATGCTAATCAACTACTGGAAGAGCCAGAAATTTTACAAGGTGATGTGATTGAAGAAGTGCCAATTTGGAACTACAATGAAGACGCACCTAAATTTCTCAGTGGTAAAATTTTAGTTCTATCAAATGCTTGTGAGATAAGCCCTGAAAACCTCCGCAAATATACTCCAAATTTATTATATAGTCCAATTGTAGATCTTAATCGTTGGGCAGAGGGTTTGAAGCAGAAATTTAAAAATGAGGTTGTTAATATAGATAATTTAGTAAAGGCTATTAAGAATCAGGAAAACAGTAATTTTTTTTATTTACCAAATTTACAAGGTAAAGAATGTTTTACTCGGCTAGATATGATATTTAATATGCCAGTAACAGAACAGCGTTACTTGGAATTATCGAAAAACAAACTTGCTTGTTTAAGTAATTTTGCTTATTTTCTTCTCCAATTTAAATTATCAATTCATTTCTGTCGCACACAAGGTGACGCCGAGCGCAATAATAGAATAAATGAAAGACCTTGAACTACTTAAGCTAATCGCTGAATTCGCTAAGCCTTACAGAAAGGTACTTTTACTATCTTTAATTTTATTACCACTAAGTTCCATCGCTTTTTCTTTACAGCCATATTTAATGCAGAGAGCTATAGATGGTCCTCTGAAAGCTGGTAACTATGCTGAATTACAGGTATATATAATCATTTTTCTTGGCGCTATTCTTTTTAATTTCTGTGTTCATTTGATGCAAATTTATGTCATCAATAGTACTGCTCAGAAAATCATTACTGATATTAGGCTTAAGCTTTTTGATCATTTAGAGAAGCTACCGATGACTTTTTTCGATAAAAATCCTGTCGGCAGGTCTGTTACGAGGCTTACTAGTGACGTAGAACAGCTTTCTGACAGCTTTGCGGGCGGTATGATTTCCGTAATTATAGACTGTTTAAATATAATAACTATTATAGTTTTTATGTTAGTGATTAACTGGAAACTCTGTCTCTGTGTCGTCTCATTTTTAGTTCCAGTCGTTTTTTTAGCTAAGTATTTTCAAGATAGTTTTCGAAAATCTAATCACCTAGCTAGGCAGAAGCTTTCTGTTTTAAATTCTTTTTTACAGCAAAATATAGTCGGTATCTCAGTCGTACAGATGCTTAACTGTGCTGATAAAAATAAACGAATTTTCGATGCCTCTAATCAAGAGTATTTTAAAGCTAATGATAAGAGCATTTGGGCGGATGCTAATTTTTCTGCGGGGATTGAGCTGGTGAGTATATTTAGCCTGCTTGCTCTACTTTTTTTAAGTAAAGAGATTCTGCTGAGCCAAGCGTTAACTATAGGCGTACTCCTATCTTTCTTGCAGTATGCTCAGTCTCTCTTTGAACCAGTGCGTAATTTAAGTGATAGATTTACGATTATTCAGTCTGGTTTTACTGCCGCGGAAAGAATAAATGAGCTATTAAAAGAAACTGGAGCTATCCAAGATAAAGAGCAGTCTCTGGAATGCTCTCCAGTAGGCTGTTTGGCTGAGATTGATAATTCTAAAGAAGCGATCTTTAAAAGCGAATATCTAATTGAGTTTAATGATGTTTGGTTTCGTTACAGTGATTCAGAAGACAGTCCTTGGATTTTAAAAGGGGTTAGTTTTAAAATTAAACCTTATGAATTTGTGGCGATAGTAGGAGCTACTGGTTCAGGCAAAAGCAGCATAATTAAACTTTTAACTAGGCTCTATGAGCCGCAGCAAGGTGAAATTAAAATTAACGGTCATGATTTAAAAGACATTCCCTCAGCTGATTTAAGAGAATTTATGGGAGTTATACATCAAGATTCATATATATTTGCTGGTGATCTACGTTCTAATATAGAACTACGCCGCACAGATATTAATTTAGATAGGGCTAAGCCTTTTCTAGACAGATTAAACATGAATTTAGATACTAAACTTAATGAAAGAGCCACGAATATTTCTTCTGGAGAGGAGCAGCTAATTAATTTTGCTAGAGCGGTAGTGAGCGAAGCACGGCTTTTAATACTAGATGAAGCGACGGCGAAAATAGATCTTAATACAGAAGCCTTTATTCAAGAGGAATTGGAGCATTTTCGTAAAAATAGAACACTGTTAGTGGTAGCTCATAGGCTTGAGACTATTAAAAATGCAGATAAAGTTATTTTTATTCAGGCTGGGGTCGCGAGTTTGCAGGTTAATTAATCGAAAAGCTTCGTACGGATATGCCAGAAAAATCAGTAAATAATTTTTCTTATCAAAGAAGATTGAAATTTCTCTTTGTAAATTCGTAGGTATTACCATTTGAAAAATAATGGTCTTAATTCCTCATCGCATAGGGAGATATTTTTGGGCATGTTAGATGCTATTAAAGGTTTTTTTAGTTTTATACCAGGTTTAGTTGCTGCGAAAGCAGCTCCAGCAAGACAGCCTGCTAGGTCTCTATCTACATTCCATTCAAGGAACAAGCTTCAAGGAATATCGCAGCCAGTAGATGTGAATGGACAAGATGCTATTTCCTTACCAGTCGGTGCGCAAGAATTTAAAGAAGTATTAGATTATATGACTGAAATGAAGAAAAAATTCTTAGGCATAGGGAAAATCCCCCCTGAAATTCGTAAGATAGCCGAAAAAATGGCAAGCGTCAGCGAAGAAGTCGCTAATATAATGGGAGTGCCAAAAGAAAAATTAATTGAGTTAGCTAATAAGTTTAAGGAAGATATAGGTCCTATGGCGCTTATTAAATTTCAGGGTAGCCTCACTAAAGTTATAAATTTTTACGCACAGAGTTTTAACATGAATAAAGAAGCCATGGCACTTGCCTAATTTCCATTAATAATTACTAAATGGTATTCTTGAGGGTCATTCCTTAATAAATTTATTTTTAAAATCTATTCGACTCATATATGAATAAGCTACACTAATTCACGTGGTAATTAAAATCGGTATTCTAGGATGTGGTACTGTCGGCTCTGGGCTTCTTGAGCTACTGAAGAATTATCCTGAAATTCAAGTTCAAAAAGTCGCTGTAAGAGACCTGCCTAAGGCTCGCAATCTAGGATTACTAGATACAGCATTATTTACTAATAACCTTGATGAGATAGTCACTAACCCAGATATAGATGTAGTAGTCGAATTAATGGGCGGCATAGAACTTACGAAAAAGCTTTTAATAACAGCGTTAAATAATAAAAAGCATGTTATTACAGCGAATAAAGATCTTATTGCGACAGCTGGTGAGGAGTTATTCGCCGTCGCTAAGGCTAACGGTAAGACCATATTTTATGAAGCTGCCGTAGCTGGCGGTATTCCGATCATCACTAATCTGAAGCAGAGTCTTAAAGGTAATGTGATTAAGAGATTATTTGGGATTATTAATGGAACTACTAATTTTATTCTTGATCAAATGAAAAGAAAGGGGGCTTCTTTCTCTGATGCCTTAGCTCAAGCTCAGGAGCTGGGTTATGCAGAATCCGACCCGACTAATGATGTAGATGGTCATGACGCTGCTTATAAAATAGCTATTTTAGCTTCGATTATTTCAGGTAAGAAAATCGACATGACGAAAATTTATCGTGAAGGAATTCGTAATATATCTCAAGCTGATATTAAGTCAGCTGAAAAAAGAGGCTATGCGATTAAACTCCTAGCTATGGCTCTAAATGATGGTGATGAACTAGATATTCGAGTTCACCCAGCATTCGTGCCTAAAGAAAAAACTTTAGCTAATGTAAATGCTGAAAATAATGCGGTGATGATAGATGGTTCTGCGGTGGGTGAGCTTACCTTTATCGGTCGTGGTGCGGGTTCGCTTGCCACTGCAAGCTCTGTTCTTGGTGATCTATTGATGTTAATGAATCAGGGAGATAATATTAGCTCACAGTTTATGGTAGCTCCCCATAGCGAAGAAGCTAAATTAAAATCCATCAATGATGTTAAAAATCCTTTCTATATAAGAGTTTCCATGCATGATAAAGTAGGCGTATTGAAAGACTTAGGCTTAATTACTGAGCGTAATAACGCTAATGTGAGGTTTATAGATCAGTATGAAGTTAAGGGAGATTCTGCCCTAGCTGATTTTATGATAGATCCTATTTTCGAGAAGTCGATGAAACAGATGCTTAAAGAGATTCAGGAGTTACCTTCGATTAAGGCTGTGGAGAGTGTTATTCGAGTTTTGGATGTTTAGGTTACCCTAATGTCATGAATTTCTAAACATGATAAAGTAGTATTCGTGGAAACTGTAAGTAAAGTAGAACAAAATTTCAGGTTAACTAGAACACATCTCTGTGGCACCCTGGTAGAAGCTAATGTTAATCAAGAAGTGGTACTCGCTGGTTGGGTAGACACTCGCAGAGATCTAGGTGGCATAGTTTTTCTAGAGCTTAGAGATCATAAAGGGCAGATTCAGTTAGTAGCTGATCCCGATAAAAATCCAGATGTGCATAGAATTTTTCAGCAGGTTAGAGCCGAATATGTAATCGCTATTAAGGGTGTAGTAAGTGTTAGACCAGATGGTTCAGAGAACACTTCTTTGAAATCGGGTGCTATAGAGATTTATCCTTCTGAAGTAGAAATACTTAATGAGTCTAAAGTCTTACCTTTCCCTCTAGATAAGGTAGAAGAGGTTAATGAAGATTTAAGATTAAGATACAGATACCTAGAATTAAGACAGGAACATAAACGTAAGCATTTAGAAAATAGACATAAAGTCGTTCACGCTGTGCGTAATTACCTTAGTGATGAGGGTTTTCTTGAAATAGAGACACCGATTTTATCTAAATCCACTCCAGAAGGAGCTCGTGATTATTTAGTGCCGAGTAGGGTTCACCCAAATAATTTCTACGCTTTACCACAGTCACCGCAGATTTATAAACAGTTACTAATGATGAGCGGAGTTAATAGATACTATCAGATCGCAAGATGCTTTAGGGATGAGGATCTTAGAGCTGATAGGCAGCCAGAATTCACTCAGGTAGACATTGAGATGAGTTTTATTAATCAGGAGCATGTTATCACTGTTACAGAAGGTCTTATTAAAAAGGCTTTCGCTGCTGTCGGAGTAGAGGTAGAGACCCCATTTCCAAGAATAGAATATGATGATGCGATTAATCGCTTCGGTTCTGATGCACCAGATTTAAGATTCGGTATGGAGTTAATAGATTTTACTGAATTTATGTCTAAGTCTGAGTTTCAGGCGTTTGCGAGCGTCGCTAATAGTGGAGGTCTAGTAAAAGCTATTAATTATAAAGGTGGAGCGAAGCTGAGTAGGAAAGACTTTGATGATTTAAAAGATTTTGTTACTACTAAAGAGATGGGAGCGAAAGGACTTGCTTGGATAGCTTTTAAAGATATAGGTGAAGGTAAATTCGAGATTAGTTCTCCTATCGCGAAATTCTTTACTGAAGAGCAGATGCAAGAACTTCAGGCGAAGGCAGAAATAGAACCTGGTGATGCTTTACTCTTTGTTGCTGATAAAGCGAAGATTGTTCATTATGTTTTAGCTAAATTAAGAATATTTTTAGCTAAAAAAGATGGTCTTATAGACCCTAAAGATAGAAAACTCGTTTGGGTAGTGAATTTCCCGATGTTTGAGTATGATGAAAGATATAATCGCTATAAGGCTAACCATCACCCATTCACGCTTCCTCATAATCAAGACGTTGATAAATTAGAGACTGATCCAGCTGCTGTTAAAACATATGCTTACGATATAGTTTTTAATGGTATAGAACTTGGTGGTGGTTCTATCAGAGTTCATAATAAGAAAGTCCAAGAGAAAATTTTTAAAGCTTTAAACATAGATGATGAAACGGCTCAAGAGCGTTTCGGCTTTTTATTAGAGGCTTTAGAATTAGGTGCTCCTCCACACGGTGGTATAGCTTTAGGTTTAGATAGATTTATCATGCTACTTTCTAATACCGATAGTATTAGAGACGTTATTGCTTTCCCTAAAAATCAGTCAGCTTTTTGCCAGCTTACTTCAGCACCTTCATCGGTGGATCAGGAACAGTTGGATGAGCTGTATCTCTCTCTTGTTGAGCCTGAGTAGTAGTAATTTTTCTAATAATTAGAAGCAGATATTATAGAGTGACTCTCATATATTTTGTAAAATTATAGTTATGCGCAGCGATTTAATTAAAAAAGGTTTTGATAAAACTCCACACAGAAGCCTTCTTAAAGCTACTGGAGTAATTAAAGACGATAGTGATTTTGATAAACCTTTTATCGGGGTCTGTAATAGTTATATAGACTTGATTCCAGGACATGTACACCTTCAAGAGTTTGGCAGAGTCGTTAAAGAAGAGATTCGCAAGGCTGGTGGTGTGCCTTTTGAGTTTAATACTATTGGTGTGGATGATGGTATTGCGATGGGGCATATCGGTATGCGTTACAGCCTTGCTAGTCGTGAGTTGATTGCAGATTGCTTAGAGACAGTGGTAGAAGCTCATAGGCTGGATGCTTTAGTCTGTATCATGAACTGCGATAAAATAGTCCCGGGCATGATGCTCGGAGCCGCTCGGGTAAATATTCCTACCATTTTCGTTTCAGGTGGCCCTATGGAAGCAGGTACTCTTAGTGATGGTACTAAAGTTGATTTAGTTTCTGCTTTTGAGGCTGTTGGTGCTTATGCGAAGGGGGACATTGATGAAAAAAAACTTAAGGAAATAGAGGATAATGCCTGCCCCACTTGCGGCAGTTGTTCTGGAATGTTTACTGCTAATAGCATGAACTGTCTTTTAGAAGCTATCGGCATGGCATTACCTGGAAATGGTTCTATACTAGCGACAGATAATGGACGCTTAGAATTAGCTCGCAGTGCTGCTCGCCAGATTCTGGAAATTTTTAGAGCCGATTTAAAGCCTAGGGATATTATTACTATGGATAGTATAGATAATGCTTTTACTCTAGATGTCGCGATGGGAGGCTCTTCTAATACAGTTCTGCATACTTTAGCGATAGCTCAGGAAGCTGGATTTGACTATCCTATCGAAAGGTTAAATATGATAGCTGCTCGCACACCATATATCTGTAAAGTAAGTCCGAGCTCGCCAGATATTCATATGGCAGACGTGCATCGTGCTGGCGGCGTTTCAGCTATTTTAAGTGAGCTTGCTAAACGTCCAGGCTTATTAAATCTAGATAAACCGACTGTTACCTTAAAAACTCTTGGTGAAAATATCGCCACTGCTGATATTCTCGATGAAAGAATTATTCGCAGATTAGATAATCCTTATTCACAGACTGGTGGATTAGTCGCTCTATTTGGTAATATAGCTCCAGCTGGCGGCGTGGTTAAATCCGCAGGTGTAGTCGCAGAGATGCTTATACATAGTGGACCTGCAAAAGTCTTTACCTCTCAAGATGAGTGTTTAAAAGCTATATATGCAAATCAAATCCTAGAGGGTGATGTAGTCGTCATTATTTATGAAGGGCCGAAAGGTGGACCTGGTATGCCAGAAATGTTAGCTCCTACTAGTGCCATTATGGGAGCTGGTTTAGGTGGTAAAGTAGCTTTAATTACAGATGGACGCTTTAGTGGTGCGACTAGAGGAGCTTGCATCGGTCATATATCGCCAGAAGCTGCTTCGGGAGGGCCTATTGGCATTATTCAAAATGGAGATATTATTGATATAGATATTCCTAAGCAGAGTATTAATGTAAGACTATCTGATGAAGAGATTTCTAGGAGACTTGCAGCAAAATTACCTTTTGAGGCTAAGATTAAGCACGGTTGGTTAGCACGTTATACGTATTTCGTTACTAGTGCGGATACTGGAGCTATTTTACGTGTTCCTAATAACTAAGCTTTTAAGCTGATCTTTTCCTGAATTAACTTTTAATTAAATAGCTACAAAGCTGTATTGGACTTGATCTTATTCTTTATGGTTTAAATATAAAGTTTTTTTAATAAATCTTCTCGCCTAGATGGGTAAAAAGTCATGGGAGACTCATTTATGTTTAGAGGGATTTTAAATTTTTCATTAATACTGATTTTATCGTTTTTAGTTAGCTTCGCACCAGCTAATGCTTTTGAGGCAGATGCAAGGTTTACTTTAACACCATTTAATAAAGAAATATCACCAAGAGTGGACGCTTTTTATAAAGGGAACGATAAAAATGCTAAGCCTGTAAAGTTCGTTAATTTAGAAGCTAGCGTAGATGGAGAATCTGGCGAGGCTATAACTCTTGAAGAGGACACGGATGAAGAGAAAAAATATTCTTTCTTGTTACCTGGAATAGTCACTGACGCTGTTCAGAACCTTTTTAGTACGGAGTTTTTAAAAGGACAGAAAAGAATAGTAGTAGGTCTTAAATCTGTGGATTCAATAGTGGGAGCTTTTTCTGATTCTGTAGTCGAGGCTTTAAAAGCGCAGGGAGTCAAGGTTAAAAAAAGTGTAGAAAGTATAGAGAGTATAGAAAATGTGACTCTTAAGTTTAAAACAGCTAAGGTAGGAGCTGTAAGAACTCTTCGTAATCCAAATGTAGTAACTTTGAAAGGTGATTTGGTTAGAGTTTTAAATGAAGATGGTTTAGGTACTAAGAGTAATTTAGCGAGAGGAAGATTTACCATTAAATTTACTCAAGATACTGCCGCTGACTAAACTCTTCACTGAAAAGAGACTGGCAAAATGCCTAAAATGGAATAGCGCTGAAGTCTCATAAATGATTTGAAACTAATCAAAGAATCTCTGCTAGATTGATAGCAGAGATTCTTTGTTTTGAGTCTATTTTTTTGTAAGCAGATGCTGAGTTTAGGAATCTTTTTATTGATTTTTGTTATTAGCTCGCCGATTGGGATGAGTATCTGGTTTATCCATGCTTTAATCAGTATTTTTACACTTACTCAAGCTTGTAAAATCTCTCAATACTATTTAATTTGGTTTTTATTTTTAATTACTTATTTCTTTGCAGCTAATTCTAGACTGAGTTTAGAGTATTTATTAATCTCCTCTGCTTGTTTAATTTTTGGTGCATCTAAATTTTGGTTAGATTTAGATACAAGAAAGCGTTTCAGAATATTATTAGTAGTTTTTATCGCTTTAAGTATCTGTGATTTTTTTAAATTCTCGTTTTCAGAGCTTGGAAGCTTACTTATGTGGGTGCCAGTATTTCTGGTTACCTATCTGAGAGATGATGATAGCCTAATACCTAAACTAAAAAGAAAGTTCTTGGGTTTACGTTTAGGGACTTTTATTTACTTAGGCTTTCTCATCATGCTTTTCTTTTTAAATAAAAAAATAACTTTTTTGGTTCAGATATTGAGTTTCAGGGTGTATTTGCGCTCTAGATTGATTTACATCTTAGCTTTTGTTTTAGTTGGCTTAAGTTTTATATTCAAAGAAAAATTAATTCACTTTATAGAAAAATCTATTCAACCACGCTTCTTAATCTGGCAGGGAGCTTTTGAGGGTTTTTTACAGAAGCCTCTATTCGGTCATGGTTTTGGGACTTTCGTCTTAGACTTTCCTGTTCACCGTCATTTAGAACAGGTTTTAGGTGCTCACAGTAATGAGCAAGTAAATCATGGTCATAATCTTTTTATACATTATGCTTTTGAGCTTGGTTTAGTAGGTTTAATTTTAGTGGTAGCACTATTCTATCTAGTTGCAGTTAAAGCACCGCAAGCTTTGCCCTGCCTAGCTTTAATTGGTGTTGCTGATAGTAATTTACAGTCATTTAATCAATTCCTGCTTATGGGGCTAATCATAATGCCTCTCTGTTATTTACCTAAAGCTGATCTGAATTCTCTTCAGAAAACACGAGAGAACCTCTTTATTAAAGGAAAAGGGGCTAGATTTTTTGATCTGTTTTTTGGAAATATTTTCAAAAAAATACCTTCTTTTTTGCGCAGACCAGCTCAGGTAATCTTTTTAGTTTTGAGTCTAATGATTTTAGTGCCAAGTGCCATCGGGCATTATTATTATGATCAAGGTGATTTAAATAGGGCGATAGCCATAGATACCAAGCATCCTCTGTATTTTTTAATGCGTGGTGTAAAAACCATAGAATCAGATTTACTCCATAGCGAAAAAGATTTACTAAAAGCAGTGGAGTTGGCTCCAGCAGTGCCTTATATTCGAGGGGCATTGGCTGCCGCACAATTAAGTAATATGCACCTAAGGGAGGCGAGGGAATCTATAGACTTTGCTTTAAAGCACACTGGTAATGATGCTTACTGGTTTTTAATTAGTTCCTTAATTTATCAGAACCAAGATTCGCAGCAAGCTAGGGCACATTATATAAAAGCTTTAAAGATAGATCCTCATTTGGAGACTTTTTTAAGCGATCCATCGCTACCATCCTATAAAATTATAGGTGGTAAATCAGGTGATTCTAGAATCAAGGCTTTTTATCGTAGTGGGGAGAAATTATATTTACCATTACCTTATGTGGAGATTGTGCAGAAGCGCCCTTAACAAAATTATAATTTTGATATACTAGACTTAATTTACATGAGGACGGCGAACACGCAGAAATTGGAGTTCGGCAACAGTGCTATGAGAGTAAGAACTTTTACTCTACTTTTGATTATTTTTCTTCTTAGCTGTGGGACGTCTTTTGCTGCTCAGGATCAGCCGGATTATATAGCTCCTAAGAGTAAAGTAGATTTTGATTTTAATCTACAGTCTAGTTTTCAAGCTCAGGGTCTATTCGAGGTCCCTGATGATATTGATGTTTACAGGGTTGTGGTACCTGGTAATTCTTACCTTGATATAGAGACTTTTGGAGATGCAGATCCTTATCTAAGGCTGTATACACAGAATGAAACTTTATTGACTTTTGATAAGGATAACGGTGCAAAATCTAATTCTCATATAGTTTATGAAGTTACGGCGGGGACCTATTTTATTGTGTTAGATAACCGTAGTGATATAGAGTTTTTATACATTTAAAGTTACTACGCGAGCTTTAGGAACACTCAGTGACGATATCGCTAATAATATAAATCCAAGTTCAGTTATTACACTCAACCCACAGCTTAGTCCTAGTGTGGTAATTAATAAGACTATTAACTATTATGGTGATGCAGATTATTTTAGTTTCGATTTAAAACAAGAAGGAAATATACAGTTTTCACTTGAAGCTTCTAGTTTTCCTATTAAATTCACTCTTTATGACATCAATTATAATTTAATTCGAGAAGCTGATGCTTCTGCTGCCCAGCAGTATCTTCATGATGATTTAGCTGCGGGGAAGTATATTATAGTAATTCAGGGTGAAGAGCAAATTTCTGCGAATTACAGCCTGTCCATTACACATCTTGGAGCAGTTATTGATGAGGATTCTGATTCTATTGTTAATTTTGTGGGAAAAGAAATTACTACCATAAAAGATCCTCAGAAAAATACTTATAAAAAATCTATAAAGTCCAGTATTGATTATATTGGTGATGTAGA
>RFQS01000005.1 GCA_009924885.1 Pseudomonadota bacterium
CTGAAGTATTGAAATATACTGGTTTTGGATTGTGTACCCCTTGTGGTTCTATTGTTATCAATGCTTTGAGTGATAGAAATTATTTACATGATAACTTTTCAATGTTATACTCGCTTGTATCTATAATCTTTCTATGCCTTGGCTATTTGTGTATTGAAAGAGGCTTAGATATTTTAGAAAAATACGGGGCTAACTTATGATGCAAGTTTCAATTCAAGAACTCTACGGTGCTTCAATAATGATTTCTTTTTTAATTTTTGCGTATTTGATGTTCAATTTCGTATTCTATATGCGTAGAAGAAGAGAAGGCTCAATTGATCACTCTAAAACATTTCTAGAAAATTTCTTTAGAGGCATAATGCCTTGATTTTCAACTCATGAAATTATTTTCTTCAATTTTCACCCTAAACAAAGTAAAACGAACACCCCTCCAACAAATTTCTCCCTCACCCAACGCCACGCTAGTAGGGGGGCTGGGATTTAGGATGGCGAAACTTGGGGACCCAAGCTCCGCTTGGGGTGAAGCCAGACTAAGTGCCAGCCCCCTACTAGCTAAAAGCTAATTCAAAGAGCGTAGCATCATCCGCAATACTATCAAAATGCCTCGCAAAATAACGCGCACCATAACCACAAGCCACTGTATAAGGCTCCTGCATTAAAGTTTCTGCATATTTATTCCACTCTGAGATAGTACCTAAAACCCGAGAATAAATCCCATTTAATATAGCAAGCTCAGTATGAGTGTAATTACCCTCCGTATGACTTTCTGTATCAAAATAATAAGAATCTATCCTCCTATAGGTTAATTCTGGAAGTTGATCCATGCCACTACCTAATAATTCAAAACTTTTCAAAAACCCTAAATCTATTAAACCGCCCTTGAATTGATATTGAGAATTAACTAAAGTAAGTGTAGTCGCAGAACCAAAATCAAAAAGAGCTATATTCATATTCTCAAACATTTTTAAAGCTCCTAAGACCTTAATCTGCCTATCTTCACCGAGTTCTCTATAAGTACCTTTTAATAATTTTTTCTGCTCTAAAAGCTCTTCATTAAATTCAATCGGAAACCAAAGAGCATATTGCTTTTGTAAACCCTGTAATAAAACCTTCGTCTTATCCTTTTCAGTAGCGTTTAGGGATTTTCTGGTGCTAACTATAAAAACCCTGAAAGTATCTATGCCAATTGATCCGCTATACTGATGTAAGGATACTGAAATCGCACTCGCTAAATCATCTATCTCAAAGAAGGTTTGTCGATTAAAATGATACTTAACGAGACTATTGCCGATATCAATAATTAATAACATGAGTTCTGTTTCTTCTAATATATACAACCTGATCTTTAAACCAAGTACTGCCTTTAAGTATTTTGACCTTAAATTCAATAGAAGTCTATTCTTTCAGTCATTAATCGTCTGTTTTTTAGCAGCAGCCTCTTCGACTTTTCTATCACTCGGTGAAAGCCTTGATATCATATTCCAGATCGTGGGTTCTGCGACACTGATTTTCCTCATCGGTTTTATTTTTACTTTAAAACGAAACGACTTCTTTAAACTAATCTGTTTTCTCTGCTTCGCTAATCTACCACTGATTTTCAAAGCACCACTAACCTTAATTAGTTATAAACTGCCGTTCCTAGGCTTCACATTATCATTTTTACTTTCACTATGGGTATTTAACCTTACATTAATCGCTACAGCCACTATCTGTAAAATATCTAAAGCAAGAGCCTTATTACTATTACTAATACCGACTATTTTACTCGTAATAATTATTTTCATACTGGTGGTTAAATTAGTCTTACCTGCACTAGGAATGTTTATCTAAGAAAAACATGAGAGCGACAAAAACGCAGAAAATGGAGTCTTGTAGCAGTCTATGAAAAGAGCAATTATATTAGGTTCAGGTTTGGATATATTATCAGGAGAGAGTCCTATCGAATCTATCCCTTATACTGAAATTCCAGGGTGGCCTCTAGGTAAAGTCAAAGGTCATAAAGGAGTCCTAGATAAATATAAAAACATCTGGGTATTAAGAGGCAGAGCCCATCTATATGAGGGTTTCACTTGGGAGCAAGCTTGCTTTCCCACTCAGTATCTAATTAATCAAGGTATAGAAGAACTTATTCTTACGAATGCCGCTGGTGGCATAGATCCTAATTACGAAATAGGTGATCTTATGCAGATTACAGGTTATCTAAATTTTATGAAACCAGATAAATCTCGCAAGCTATCTAGAATTTTACAGAAACCTACCACATTTAATACGGAGCTAATTGATAATCCACATAACAAAAATGCGGAATTTGGAGTTCCAGAACAGAGCCTAGATATTCGCCGACATCAAGGTAATTATGTAGGTGTGCATGGACCTAATTACGAAACCCACTCAGAGATAGCTCTGTTTAAAAGCATGGGTGCAAGTGCCGTTGGCATGTCCACTATTCCAGAAATAGAAACTGCTGTTAAAAATAATGTCAAAGTAACAGCGATTAGCATTATCACTAATGTTTACGGAAAAACAGTAGATCTAGGGCATGAAGGCGTGGTTCAGGCAGCTAAAAATGCTAGTGAGAAATTAGCTAGATTACTATGCCTCAGTTAAATAGATACTTGCAAGGGGAGAGTCTCAGAAGCGATAGAGGCTTTTCTATATTAGAAATGGTGGTCGCCATCACGATTCTAACTGTCGTGACCTCTTTACTGTATCTCTATAATAATAAAGGTTTTCTCTTCTTCGATAAAATATTTACTTTCGATAGAATACAGTTAAACAGCAAATCTGCTACGGAATTACTATTAAATAATCTGCGTGAAGCCAGCCAAGAATATATTTATATAGGAGCTGGTTTTAACAGCAGCATACCTCTCCCTGATGACTTAGTTAATGGTTCTGAGTATATCTATTTTGCTAAATTCGTTTCAGATAAAGAAAACTCTGAAATACAGGGAATTAAAGATAGTATAAATAGAAAGACTAACGGTCACTATGACTACTATCTAGCTTATCAAGCTCAAATGGAGAATGGTCAAGGTTCATATTATGAGGATAGAGCTCGCTTAAGAACTATCATTTTCCCCGATCAAACTATCGATCATACTGATTTTAATCAAGAAGACTGGCCTTTTCTGCCTAAGATAAATAACGAAGATTTGAAAAAAATTAAAAACTTTGGGTTTCTCGATTTTTTAAAACTCGGTGGCAATAGCCCTGTCTTCAGTTTAAAAAATTCTGTAATAGATTTTAATTATTTAGATAGCAGTCAGTTACTTGATAAGAAGACGGTTCTGATTAATATTAAAATGACGGATAGTAAACAGAGTGTCATTCTTGAGACTTCTAGTGCTGTGGTGCCGAGGAATTAAGAAATAACCTGAAACGCAAGGGTAAACCTTCTAATTTCAATAACAAGAAAAGCTGCAAGAGCCAAAATCCTGATCAGATGAGGATTTCAAAAGCAATATTGCAAATTATACATGTAATGCTAAAATTGCAATAAGTGATAAAAAGAGAAATATTAGCTGATTTGATAGCTGAATCTAAAAAAATTCTTATTCTCCTCTTCTTCATAGTCATAAGCTTTCAGCTTTCAGCCTGCACCGAGATAAGCAATAAAACTAACTGTCTGAACATGAACCTCGGCTTCGAACCAGAATCCCTAGACTGGAATCAAGTCAGTGACGCTTATTCACCTACTATAATTTCACAGATCATGGATGGTCTGACTAGTTTCGATGAAAAAGATGGAGAGATTAGCGTTAAGCCAGCTTTAGCTAAGTCTTGGACTATTAATTCTGATGGTACTGAATATACCTTTCACTTAGATTCTCGGGCGAAATGGTCTGACGGGAAAGCAGTTCTAGCACAGCATTTTATAGATTCTTTCACGAGAGCTTTAAATCCAGAAACAGCTTCACCTTATGGAGACCTGCTTTCAGTAATAGATCTAAATAAATCTAAAGCCCTAGATAATGAGACCCTTTTAATTAAATTAAAATTTCCTGCTAATTATTTTCTATTCTTAACAGCACAGTGTTTCACCTATCCTATCCGTAAAGATCTCATAGCTAAACATGGTGATAACTGGACTGAAGCTGAAAATATGGTTACTACTGGACGTTTCAGATTAGATAAATGGCAGCATGAATATAAAATTCTCTTAAAAGCTGTTCCAGACTATTATTTACAAGATGAAATAAAAAGTAATATCACTGAACTTAAATTTTTTATGGTACCAGAACAATCCAGCGCCTTCACCCTATTTAAAAAAGGACAGTTTGACTGGATAGACGGCGGTTCTGTGCCAAGCTCAGAATTTAGTAAATTAGATTCTTTAAATCCGCAGAGATCCTCACTGTTAAGAAGTACCTTTCTTGGCTTTAATGTCCAGAAAGCTCCCTTTAATAACCCTCTTCTGCGTAAAGCCTTTTCCTATGCGATAGACCGAAAAGAACTGGTGAAATTACGTGGCAGAGGTGATGTAGCCACTGCATCATGGATACCCCCTGGTCTGAAATCCTTTTATAATGAAAGTCGTGGACTAGAATATAGACCAGATGAAGCTCGTGCTTTATTAAAAGCTGCTGGTTATGAGAATGCTAAGGATTTTCCTGAAGTAGAATATCTATACCCAAGTAGAGAAGATGCTAAAGCTTTGGCTGAGATTATGCATTCTATGTGGAAAAAAGAATTAAACATAAATGTAAAACTAGTAGCTCTAGAATGGAAAGTTTTCTTAAAGACACTCACCGACAATCCTCCGCATCTTTATCGCATGAGTTGGGGGGCTGATTACCCTGAACCAAGCACTTTTATGTATTTATTCAATAAAAAATCTGCGATAAATCATGGTAGATGGAGTAATCCTAGATATGAGGAATTAGTGAAATCTGCGGTGCAGAGCTTAAATAAAGAAGAAAGCATTAGGCTCTACCAAGAAGCTGAAAAAATTTTATTAGATGAAGAAACGGCTATCGCCCCATTATTCGTGAATAGTCAGGTATTATTAAAACACGAGAATATTCATAATATAAGCCCGAACCCTCTAGATATTCTCTTTTTAGAAAAAGTAGTTAAGCAATGAAAAAAATATACGGCGATATTAAAAGAAAAATCTTAAACAAGGCAGATGACATGCTCTCTGATGAAGTTAAAGAAGAGCTTGGTATTAAAAAATTCTTTTTTTCTTCACTGTAAAGATTCACAAATAGGCTTCTTTCAACCCATAGACTCTCAGCTATTAAATTCTAAAGAAGCTCAGAAAGTAAAATCTGGCAGCATAATTATTATCACGATTTTAATAGCTTTCCTATTATTTCTCTTCTTTAAACTTATAGTTCCTAACGATAACTATTTAAATGAAAGAGAGGGTATTACTGTTGTTGATGGCAATACCGTTCATAAAGATATTCATAAAGATATTGAAAAATCTAAAGTAAATGAGATTCAACAGATGCCTCTCTCTGAGAGTGATTTAAAAGTTGAAGATATTAAAGTTGCTAGTACTAAGCCTACAAAAAAAGAAGATAAAATTAATGTCAGTTCTGATCCTATTGCTCAAATTGAAGCAGAAAGAGCGAAAGAATTAGAAACCGCTAAAAAAATTGAAGCACAGAATTTGCTCAATAAGCAAAATGGCGCAAACAATCAAACTGGAACTAACAGTTATACAGTACGCCGTGGGGACTCACTTGCAATTATTGCTCAAAGAGTTTATGGCTCAAGCAGCATAGCAAATATTGAAAAAATTAAAAAGGCTAACAGAATTAGAAATCCTCGCTCACTTCAGGTAGGGCAGAAGTTAGTAACTCCGTAGGAATACTGTAGAACCTAGATACATAGTTCATGAGAAAGGATTACGTAGAAAGTTGGGCTATCCCTGACTCTCTAAGCGGGTTGCGTGCCTGGCTGATTGTTAAAGTTGTTACCCATAGTAGAAGCAGCTTGCTGAGCGGTGTTCATCGCCTGCTGAGCAGCATTACGTAAAATATCTTTTGCTCTGTCACTGAGATTTTGTCCTTCAGAATTTTTATATGCATCAGCAGTTAACCTCTGATTTAAGAACTGGAAAATCTCTTTTTCTAATTCCTTTGATAAGTTCATAGCTTTAATTTCATTAACTATTCGCTGATTATGGTCTGGTTCTTCACCTACTTTCGCCAGCTTAGTTTTTAAAAACCAGCCCGCTCCCACACCTAAAGCACCTACAAACATAGCTAATTTTTTCCAGCCTAAGCCTAGATAAAGCAATCCTGCAAAACCACCAGCTCCCCACATTAAAGTAGTGCCGAATTTATCTACAGCAGTTCTACCTTTACCAATAATATTTTCAAAGGCGTTTTTACCCGAAGTCTCATTGGGATCTTGATTAAAATTGGTATGATTCGTATGCTCTGAGGGGTTAGGATTAGTGGTTCTGGAAAAATTCTCTGCAGTTCGGCGGTTATTATGAACTGCATCAGGGTCAGCATTTTTCAGATTTGGTTCTATAGGATCGCTAGGGTCTAACACCACCACGCTTGGACGAGATGAATCACGTCCTTGTGGAGATGGCCTCGAAGCTCTTTGAGTAGTGTCTACTCCTCGCATTGATAAATCTCATTTTAGCATAAACGTATATACTTATTCATGTTTTTGTTATATTTCTTGTAAGTTTTTATTTCCTTACAGCTACTAATTCTTTTTCTGGAACTGTTTGCTGTAGAAGAGATTCTTTAGTACGTTAATTAACAAACTTTTGACTTGTTGCAGGATTTAAACGAGCTATGTTGTTTGCAGCAGTCAAACGACTAGCCTTAACATTATGAATCACCTCTAGTGGTTTATGTTTCACATCCCAATCATCATTAGTATATTTTTTAGCTTGCCTCAAAGCATTAATAGCACCCATCTCTAAATCAGCATCTGCCTGCTTACCAACACCCAGGAGATATGGACCCAACGAAGATGAAACCAATAATTGTCCGATAGGAGTACCCATCAGCAAACTTGATGCTGCCATCATTTGAGCACCAATCTTCTGCCACATACCAGCCTCTTTAGGATTGATTTTCACTTGACGCCCAGCGACATCAGTAAACATTTCTGGATAACCTTGTGCTTTTTGCTCTACATGTCTCGCTGCAGTAACCATACCAAATGTAGAAGCCAAAGTCTCTACTGAGTTAAGTACCATTTCTAATGCTTTAGTGTCTGGCTTAATACTATGCAAGAAAATTGAAACAGCACTAAGACCTGTTGCAATCATCCCAGAAGCAGCGTAAGCATGCCCAACACTAGCTACATTAGTATAATCCATACCACTAGTCTGTGAAGTCTTAGTCACGCCAGTATTTTTAAATAAACTTCCGAGGAAACCGTGTCTAAAACCTTTCACCTTGACAAACTGAGCTGCCATCTCAGTTCCTTGTTTTAAATCTGCAACAGCAGCAGCAAAAAACTCACCCATAAATGGTTTTAATTTCTTAACTACATCTGCCCTCTTGTTAGTAAGGTCAGCTGCAACTGGTCTTAAGTTACCATATTTTTTAAAATCTTCTTCACCAAAAATCTTCTTCACATCCGCTTCAGAACCTTTTTTAAAGGTATCTAATATGGTATTTTCACCTTGAATAGCAGCATTTCCTCGACCGATCTGTAACATACCATTTGCAAGAGCAAAAAGCACTTTACGATTGAAACTAGTAGAAGGAAAGCGTGAAGCAGCGAAGCAAACCAACTCACCAAGAGTCTGCAAAGGGTAAATCATCGGTGATCTTAAGCCACGAGCTACCCCAGAGACCAAATTATTAACACCAAAAATATTAGCCTGAACCTTATCCATCTTTTTGAATAAAGCTTCATTACCTGTTAATTTAGCACCAAGAGCCGCAGCTCCAGATCCCATCAAAGCAATACCAACACCCTTAATGCCCGTAGCAAAAATCGGTCTTGAATTCTCCATAGAGACAGCCTTTTCAATCAATCCTCCGAGAATTGGAATCTTACTAGTAATAGGCTTCAGCTTATCTACTAGCAAAGTTACAGGTTTATTATTTAAGCTATTTACAATACCTAACTCCTGCATACCAGCATCAGGTGTTTGTAAAGTTCTAGTTAAAGCAAAATCTCGTACGTCCTTTATCCAGTGAGCATTTGGATTAAATTTAAATTCACAACCTGGCTGATCTTTAACAATCTCAGATATGACGTGAGCGGCAAACGAATTATTTAAATGAATATTGTCCACTTGAATAATTTGAGAAGCATATTTCTTTTGTAAAGCTTCTGCCCACTGGCTTTTAGACTTTACTTCTGCTGGATTGGAAGCTTTTGCGTATTGATTTTGCCCTAAATCAATAAGCTGATCTGGGTGACCTGTATTCTTAGGCTGAGCTAAAAGCTCAACCATTTTATCTGCAATATTAGCTGGTCCCATAAGACCTCGCACAATCACTGCAAGACCACCACTTATTACTGCTTGTGCCTGTGCTGGAGAATCACTACCAGCACTATCCCCCAAATAAAGGGGGTGTAAATTTTTCTGTTTAGCTTCAGAGTAATTGGGAACTACATCTCCCTTGGAATTAGCTGGAGCTATCTCTATATAAAACTGCCTATTATCAATTACATTAATTAATGTGTGCTCTTTTTTCGCAGTAGGACGCTGTTTTAATTCTTCAATAAACTCCGTGAAACCAGCTTGAGTATAGAAACGTTTGTCTTCAAAACTCTTTATGTGGCTAATGCTTTTATTATTAATTGAAAATAAATCCTCACCTATAGGAATTCCATATTTTTCATTCGCCCATTTTTGAACTTCTGGATGCCTAGTAGCATTTAAAAGCAACGTATAAAGTTTTCTCTGAACATCTAATCTCTCAACATTTTTCCAATCTATCGCATGAGGAGTAAAACAAGCTGGTGAACCATCTCTTAATAATTCTGTTAACTTATGTTCAGCATATGGGTCACTTGGAATAAGGTTTTCTCTTAACTTCGGTGTAAGTGGCAGATTTAACTTATCTAGCTCTTTAATAAAATTTCCAGTAGACCATTTAGCCTGCCTTGATTTCGTGGCTAAATCCATATAAGCGACATATTGATTCAATGTCAAATCAGGCATTAATAAAAAAGCTGCTGGAACTGATTTAATCTCTGCCGTTCGAATTGGTTCACCATTATTATCACGAATCTCTAAGAATTTCTGAAGAAAACCTTTCTCTAAGCCAGGCAGACTTACTTTATTCAAGAATTTCATCAATTCCATGAATCTACTAGTGTCTTCACTAATTTTTACAGATTCACCAGGTTTACTAGTAATACCACCACTAAGGCCATAAATTGCAATATTACTGGCAACAATCTTGTCCTTAGGATTAGTTAATGAATAAGGTATTTCTGCATTTTGACCAATTACTGCAGATATTTCCTCTGAACTATTTAATCCAGCCTTACCTTCCGCTGCAACCATACTGAGGCCTGCTGTAATCCCAGGTCTAGCAGTTAAAACACCTAATTGAGAACCAAGAAAATATAAAGCTTGAGCTAATAATCTTCTGTTGTGCTTGTCTGGAAGAGAGGATTGTGAACTAGTACTTGCGACCATGGTCGGATTTTTGTAACAAGTAGTACCATCACCATCAGTCTTCCAGTCTATCTTTTTGCCATCTGCAAGAGCAGTTAAAATATTATTCCAGAGACGATGATGTATACCTAAAAGTCTAGTTTTATCAGCACCTGTTGCCCCCAAAAGTGCTTCCGCTGGGACTAAGGCAGCAACTTGCTCTTTTGTTAATTTAAGAAGATTTTTAGCTCTTTTCTGAATCTCCTCTGGAGATAACGGCTTTGGCATAGCTCCTAGATTAAGATTTTGATCTTGAGCATGAAAGCCTGATTCCAATTGAGCCTTCTGAGCCTTTAAATCAGGACTCCCAGCCGTCCCAGCATCTTTCTTCGCCGAAAACTGAGCAGCTCCACTAGGACTATCAGGAATAATAACCCCTTCAAAAGGATCTTTAGGACCAGCACTAGACTGTCCGCTAGACTGTCCACTTAACTGAGGATTTAAATTTTTAGAGGGGTTGTCAACATTGACAGGAGGCATCTTACTTTCAAAACTCCCTTGTTTTGATATGGTTAAAGCTAATACGTGATCACGGTGTATTAACTCATTACATTATAACTAAAAAAATCACAATTTGTTAATACTAAAAGTTAAAAAATTTTTAGAAAATCTATGGAACAAAGCATTTTTGCACTCAAATAATAAAAAAGTTATAGTTTTTAGAGGGACTTTAGACTCAATAAATTCCTTCTTAATTCTCAAATGGTGATTTCTGTATCAAAAAAGATATCTATTTTAGGCTCAGGCTCTTGGGGTAACACCCTTGCCTGCCACTTTTCTAAGGATTTTGAGGTTTTGCTCTGGGATTATAAACCTGAAAGAGTCGAAATAATGTCTAAAACTCGCATATTTGATAAGCCACAAGAAGGCATTTATCCTGAAAATATAAATTTCACCGCAGATTTAAGAGTCGCTTTAGAGTTTAGTGATTTTATTTTCAGTGTTATACCTTTGAAAGGAATTAATGAACTCGCAGAAAATATCTTAAAAATCAGTAATATCACAGCACTGAACTTCGACCCTAATTTAAATTTTTCTAAAAATACAGGGTATTTTCCAAATTTTTCAAAAAAGGTAATTATCAACTGCTCGAAAGGCATTGACCTAGCGAGTTTGAAGACACCTAGTGAAATTCTTACTGAAAAATTAAAGAATTTTCATATTTCCACCCTGTCTGGTCCCAACCTTGCAATAGAGGTTTTAGCAGGTGAGCCAATGATATCGAGCATCGCAAGTTCAGAATTAACTGTAGCTGAGGGCCTTCAAGAAATATTTTCATGTACTCGCTTTCGCCTCTATCCAAGTAATGATCTAGTTGGTGTAGAATTCTGCTCGGCCATCAAGAATGTAATCGCTTCGCAGCAGGAGCTTCTGACGGACTAGGTTTCAGAGCTAGCACTAAAGCGAGTTTAATAACCCGAGCTTTAAATGAAATGCGTGAATTAATTAAGCTCAAAGGTGGTCTGGAAGAGACTTTACACTCAGCCGCTGGATTAGGTGATTTAATAGCAACCTGTAGCTCAGAGCTAAGCAGGAACTACCGTGTTGGTTATTTTCTTGCCAAAAATTACTCACTTGATGAAATTTACAAGAAAATCAACGCCACTGCTGAAGGAGTAAATACTGCCTTCGCTCTAAAAAAATTAGCCCAAACTGAAAACTTAAGAATTCCAATTTGCCTTGAAGTCGCAGATATGCTTTCTGGAAGCAAGAATCCAGCAGAAGTGGTCAACTCATTAATGTCAAGAAAAATAAAATAAAACTATTGTTTTATATACATATTATTGTTATTATGAATCCTTACTAAAAGGATAAGTATGATATAGCGATGTTTGGACCACACTTAGTAATGGAAGCCTATGGCTGCGATAGACGTCTTATGACGGATATAGAATCGATGATTGATCTCTTGGATTCGTTGCCCGAAAAGATGGATATGACGAAGATAATGCCCCCTTATGCATTTAAATATAAGGGTAAGGTTCCTGAAGAATGGGGCTTAAGCGGTGTGGTACTAATAGCAGAGAGTCATATAGCTCTTCATACTTTTCCAGACCAGAATGGCTTTTTGACTGTAGATATTTTTAGTTGTAAAGATTTCTGCATAGAGACAGCTATTTCTGAGATTGTTAAAGTTTATAATCCTACTCATTGGGATCACCAATTGTTCATGAGAGGTAGAGAATACCCTAGATCTATTGGTAAGGCTGGCCAGATTATTGAGACTGAAAGACTTCAGCATGCTCAGAATCTTCACCAGTTTGGTAAAACTCTAGCTCTTAACTAAAATGCGTAAGCATTTTTAGCTGGTGCTATCTAAGTGAGATTAACTAATAATCCAAAAGAGTTCTTTCAGTGGCTAGAAACAGCCACCGAAGGGACTCTTTTTTCTTTTATTTCCGAATGGCACACGAAAGGCGAGAGTAGTGAAGAACTCATTAGATTTATAGAATTTCTTCGAGAAAAGGCTCCGCCATTAAGCCTCAGCGATTTAGTTTACGACGAAAACGCAGAAATTGGAGTTTCGCTACACGCCCATCTTGCCTATGACTGTGCTGGTACTGGCGGCGATAAATCTCATAGCTTTAATATTTCTACAGGCACGGCCTTTCTTGCTGCTTACGCAGGCTTGCCTGTAATTAAAAATGGCGGTCGCTCCGCTAGTAGTAAAGTAGGTTCAGTCGATGTACTTTATGAATTAGGTCTGGATTTAGATATTAGTGAAGAAAAAAAGCTAGAAGCCTTTCAAAAATTAGGTTTAAGTTTTTTTTCCAGTAAAATATCTAGCGAATATCTATTACCTGTAAAAAATTTAGCGAGAAAATATAAAGAATCCTGCTTTATAAATTTAATCGCCCCATTCCTCTCACCGATTGAACTTCAGGGACAGATTATCGGTATCGCTCAAGCTCGCTGGATTCCAGTCATTAAAGAAATAGCCAGATACTTTATACAGCAGGGCTACCGCCAAAAATTTATCCTAGTACACTCAAGTGAAGAGTTTTTAGAAAATCCTTCTCAAGAACCAAAAGATAAATTAGATGAATTTAATACAGCTCTCCCGTCTAAAATTATTTTCATTTCTAGGTACAAGGACGAGGAAAAAGCAAGAATTAGAGTTTCACAAAATTGCCTTGAACAAGAATTTATACTCAACCCAGCAAGCAAATCATTTTCAGAACTAGCATTAACAGCTGCAAAGCTTAAAGACCTAGAAGGTGGAGACACTAAAGAGAATGCTCAGATATTGCTAAAAATCTTTAGTGGCGAAGCTCAAGAGCCCTCCTTGAAGATTAAAGCTGAAACACTCATTATAAATACAGCCTTAATGCTTCTGCTAAAAGAAGACTTCAGTCTTTTTCGCGATGAAAGGAGCTTGGTAAAAGAGCTTACGCGAAACTATGTAAAACTTAAAAAAATCCTTGAAACTCAGAATTTATACGAATTTCTCAGAGAATTACGCAAGTATTTCACAAAATAAAAATTATGAATTAAGATGTATAAGTATGTTATCTAAATTTCGTACTAGTCTGTTTATAATTTTCGTATACATTAGCGTTTTCGCTAGCTCAATGTCGCTTTTGGCTCAAGAAGTGAAAGCACCTCATGACTATGCTGCTGATAAATTAGCTAACGCTGATGCACAGCTTACTAAATTAATCGAACAAAGAAACGCCTTAAATTCTTTAATTAAAGCTGTGAAACAAGATCTTAAAGCTGCAAAGATAAGAGCCAAGGCAGAAGAAATTCAGATCAAAGCTAATGTAGCCAAGCAAGATGCAGAATTTATGATTGAGCAATCTGGTGTATCTATTGATCTTCCAGACTTAACAGCTAAAAAACCAATTGCTCGCAGCCCTCTGTTAGAAGACATTTCAGCAACTGCACCTTCTTCTAGCTTTACTGAAGATAGTTTCGATAAAGTAGACTCTGTTTTCTTTCCAAGCAATAACAGCATTAACGTTAAATCTAAAAAAGACCTACCTTACTACATTAAATAGTTTTGAGCGACTTTAAAAAATACAGTTTAATCTCTCTCTATGCATTTCTAGTATTTGCTTTGCAAATATCTTTTTTTTCTAGATTTGCGAATATAGACCTTAACTTCATCCTCGTAAATATCGCTGTCTTCTCGGCTTTATTTAATTTAAAAGAAAATTTAGTATTTTTATCTACTGCGACCATACTGTTACAGGCTTTTACTTTTGATAAACAGTTTATCTGGTTTCTACCATTACTATCTGTTCTGTTAAAGCTTTTCTACACCAGAGAGCTCAAAGATCCACTCTGGCTCTGCGTTTTTTATTCAGTACTACTTAGCGTTATCTACTGTTTTATAAACCAAGATACTTACAGCTATTTTCATAAAATACTGCTAAGCCTGCCTTTTAATGCACTATTTGCCGTAATATTATATTTTCTTTTTAAATCTCTGATTAGTACTAAGGATAAATAATTTATGTCTTTAGAGACTATTATTAAAAAATATGGAGCGGAAAATATATCTTTTGCTTTACTGAAAAGGGCTTCAGCTAAAAAGGATGGCGAAAATGCAGAAAATGGACTTGTGCAGTGGTCTCTAGAAACTATACTCGAACATAACCTAGACAGCTACTTTCATCCAGCTAGTCTTCTAAAACTGTTTATAAGCCTCATGGCAAGTGAGCTTGCAGCGCAAAATAATCAATTAGAAGTCAGCAAAACTAAGTATGAAAAAAATGAATTCAACAGGGCTATTCATGAAAGTATCTCTGCATCAGATAACGACGCTCTTGCTTTCCTTGTCGATTACCTAGCAGCTTATCCATGGGATTATAATCTCATTAATATAGAAAACACCCTGAAACTCACTCCAGATAAACAGTCCCAAGATATTTTAAATAAAATACTGGATAGCCGCCTTCAAATCAATAAATTCTTTTTGGAAAAAGGTTTTTCAGAAAAAATAAACCTCGTAAATAAATGCTTTAGCTTTGATTACTATGGCAAAGAAAGACAGATCTATGAAGCTCTAGGGCACAATCAGATCAATAATCGAGATCTAATAAAACTGCTAATCCTTATAGAAAAAGACTTTCCTTTTATTCTGAATTCCATGAAGCGTGTGCTTGAAAATAATGAGGACGACGAAAACGCAGAAATTGGAGTTCGGCTACACGCCCATGATATTCCTAGTGGCATAATCAATACCGAAGATTATCAAGCTCAAGCCTTCTCAGGGAAAGTACTTGCTGAGGAGTTTAAAGTGAAAAGCGTTTATTCTAAGGCTGGCTGGAATTCTAAAGTTAGACATGATGCTGTGTTATTTAGTATGAACGCAGAGAGTGGAGTTTGCGAGCGGTCTCAGTATATTTTAACTGTACTAACCAAGAACCTTAGCCATGACGAAGAAATTTTACAGGAGATAGCGCGAGAAGTACTCTTAACATTAACCTCTTTACCTGAGAGTCCTTGATGAAAAACAAAGTTTTTCATCGCTTAAATTTAGACCCTTCCGAGTTCACCCTGCAACAGCTTCATCCAAAGCACTCTGCTTAGCACCAGTCTGTCCTTGGTAATTACTCTTAGAATTCTTTTTCTTACCGTAAGGATGAGTAACTGGTAAATTACGCATAAATATCATTTGAGCGATAGGCTTGCCCGCTATAAGCTTCAAAGGCGCCTTTCCTTGATTAGTTAACTCAACTACCCCTTCGCCCTCAAAACCACTGTCAAACAGCCCAGCAGACTCCACATAGAGTCCTAAACGTGCCCATGAGCTTTTCCCTTGAAGATAGCCATGTATAGTATTCGGAAAGTAAAAATACTCTCTAGTAGTTCCTAAGACGAAATCACCTGGTGCAAGAATCATTTCATCAGCATCAAACTCCTCAAAACTTCCATCTGAACGCTGCTTTGCGAAATGTCTACCGATATGTACATCTAGGCTATTAGGCTGTATCGCCTTTTCTTCTAGATTATCTATTCTTAGAAAACCCAATGCTAGATAGAGTCTCATCTGCCAGTCTACCAAATTACCAGGGCTTAAAAATACCAAGTATAAGCCAAAAAGTATTATCGGACTGATTAATAGAGAGATATAAAGAAGTATCAAAGGATATATGCTCATAAAATTACGCCTTAACTGCCGCTCCCACTAAATTTTTCAATTCATCTACTTTAGAGCTTCTTGACATAGCATCCTCTAGGCTGATGACATCACGGTTATAAAGTTCTGCTAGAGCAGATTCCAAAGTCTGCATGCCGATATTTTTACCAGTCTGAATCGCTGAATAGATCTGCGAGGTTTTAGACTCTCTAATTAAATTAGCCACACTTGGCGTAACCAACATCGCCTCCATAGCGACTACCCTTCCTTGACCATCACGCTTAGCAAGCAAGCTTTGGCTAAGTACCGCTTTTAGTGAATGACTAAGCTGAGTTCTCACCTGCGCCTGCTGTTCAGCTGGGAACACATCAATAAGCCTATCTATAGTACCTGCTGCAGACGAAGTATGCAATGTAGCGAAAACCAAATGGCCTGTTTCAGCAGCACGCACGGCAAGTGAAATAGTCTCTAAATCACGCATCTCACCAATTAAAATAACGTCTGGGTCTTCTCTTAAAGCAGCTCTAAGAGCATTAGAGAAAGAATGCGTATGATTACCTATCTCACGCTGATTAATAATACTCTGCTTAGAAGTGTGAATATACTCTATCGGATCTTCGATGGTAAGTATATGCTCAGCACGATTAGTATTAATCCAATCCACCATCGCTGCTAAGGTAGTGGATTTACCAGAACCAGTAGGACCAGTAACCAATACCAGACCACGAGGTAGCATGACTAGTTTTTTTACTATCTCAGGCAATCCAAGTTCCTCTATAGATGGTATCTGATAACTTATCATTCTTAAAGCCACACTGTAACCGAGTCTATCTTTAAAAACATTTATTCTAAAACGACCCACGCCTTCTATACCATAAGCACAGTCGACTTCCCACTCATTTTCTAAAACCTTTAACTGATCCAAAGAAAGAAAACCATCACAGATACTCTTAATCTGCTCACTAGTCAGCTTCTGCATCTCGGTTCTTCTTAAGACACCATTAATTCTAAGTATAGGTGGCTCTTGGGGAGTAAGATGTAAGTCACTTGCCTTCGCTTTCTTTACTAGATCTAATAATTTATTAATCATAGAGTACCTTTCATCTTAGCCTAAATACTTAAACACCTTATATGCAGTATCTAAAAGTGGTGCATAATCTTTAGCTCTAGATTTTAAAAGTAAGTAATTACCCTTAAACTCAGCGATTAAATACCAAACTGCTCCACTACTAATCAATGCCTGACAGACTTTCCCTGTGCCAATAGCCTGTGATGCTTGGCTAGAATTTTTAAATACCGATGTAAGCTCTTCTTTATTACTGTCGTCCCAGAAAAAAACAGATTTCTCTAATGAAGTAAAACTATCATCCAAGCACAATGCTGCCGTAATATCTTTATTAATATATTTAAGCAAAGCCTCTTCTAGACTGGATAGCTTAGCATTCGTATTACTATAACTCTTTGTTGAAAACTGTTCTAAATAAATATCGAAGATTTCACTAACTTCATCTTTAAGCTCATTTGCCATTCTGCGAGACTTTAAAGCCTGCTGCTTATTTTTAATCTGTTCTTCTGGAACTTCTGCGATCAAATTAGAAAAATCAGCTTTTTTAAAACTATTTACAGTAGTTTCCGAATCATCGAAGATAGTCTTCCAGTGCAGTCTTTCCTTTAGATAAATTATCCCGAACACTAAAAGGTTTATAAGAAGTAACACATAGGCATTCACTAAAACTGCTGTAGGAGACTGTCCTCCACTACTATTGCCAGCTACTTGGTTTACTAAAGGCTCTTTAAATATAAAGGCTGGGTTTCCCTCTCCAAGTGGCACGAAAACTAAAAGTAAAAAGAAAACGGCTATGATGACTAAAAACTCTGCTGAGAGTTTTATTACCTTTTTATTATCTACCGATGGAAACATAAAGCTAATGCTTAAAAAAGCGAAAGCTAATTCTCCCATTAAAAGATTTAATATAGAGATCTCCGTCACCAAGCTGCTAAAAGCTGAGAGATATGAAAGCACTGTCATTAGAATTAAGACAGCCACGATTAATGAGACTATACGCCTACGCATTAATCCTCTTAAAACCGAATTTAAATCAAACCCTGAAAGCAACTGATAATTCCCTTATTAAAAACTCTTTTAGCTTCACGACCTGAGCATCTATCTGTTCCCTAGAATACTCCTGCTCAGAATGCCATCTCAGCCTTACGGTAAAACTACTTTGATAAAGATCTAATAATTTAATATCCTGAAGATCTTTCGCTTTAAATTTCTTAATACCATTCACTATCTCAGCGAAAGTGTGTTCAGAACTAGCATCTACAGTAATATCCCTCTCTACTGGAGGGTTTTTAATAATCTTAGCGAATTTACTTTTCACCTTACGTGGCAGCTCAAGCTCAATAAAATAGAGCTTCTCTGGTAATCCTAGTTCTTCTACTTTCTGTGGATGAATCTTAGCGATATAACCTATTTCTTTACCCTGATATATGACCTTAGCAGCAATACCAGGATGCATTAAGTTTGTTAAGAAGCTTTCTGCATCTGAGTTAAGAGCTGTTTTTTTAATAGTAGACTCCGCATCTAAAGTTGTGAAACTCACATTCTGATAAAGTCTTTCAATAATTGATTTAAATTCATAAAAATCCTTCTCTCTGTGTAAGGGTTTCTGCTCATCAGTCCATGATTTTTCTAGTCTAGCCATTACTACAGCAACTTTCTCCACTTCCCCTGTGTCACTTAAATCGTATTTAGACCCAGAATGGCTTGGCTGCGAAACTCCGACTTCTGCATTTTTGTCACGCTTATAAGAGTAAGTTTTACCAAATTCAAACAGCTTAATATCAGTAGTTCTGTCGTTAGCATAATTTTTAGAAACAGCTTTTATTAAAGAAGGTAATAAAGAAGTCCTTAACACGGAATAATCTTTAGATAAGGGATTTAACATCTTAATCGCTGACTCAGAGACAGATATATCACTAACTAGGCTACTTAAAATCACTTGGTTAAAGCCTTCTGCGATTAATAAATTCTCTAATTCATCTTTAGCTAAATTATCTTCTTTCACTTCCAGACTAGCTTGCATAGGAGGTAACTGAGCTGGAATATTATCATAGCCATAGATTCGAGCTATCTCTTCGATAAGATCTATTTCACGCTGTATATCTTTAGTTCTAAAGCTAGGCACAGAAAATATAGCAGCCTCGCTTGTTTCACCCACATAGCTGATACCCAAAGGAGCTAAAAGCTTCTGCACCTCTGTAAGTGAAAGATCTATTCCAATAAATCTCTTTATCTGAGACAATCTTAAGGAAACTTCTTTAGTCTCTAAAGTCTCTTCTCCAGCCTTTGCTAAATTACCTAAAATAATAAGCCTGCTATCTTCAGCATTACTGCCATCAGTAGCTAAATTACTTAAAAGATCAAGAGACATTAATATCGCATTTAGGGTATTAAGTTTATCTACACCTCGCTCAAAGCGTTTCTTAGCCTCACTATCTATACCAGCAGCTCTCGCACTGCGTCTTACTGTCGCTGGATAAAACACGGCTGACTCGATAACTATATTATTTGTGACAGCAGTAATCTGTGAATCAAAACCACCCATCACCCCAGCGATAGCCACTGGGCCAGACTCATCAGCGATAACTAAATTAATTTCACTTAATTCATAAGTCTCACCATCTAAGGCTTTCATGCTTTCGCCTGAATTCGCTCTGCGGGAAACGAGTTTAGAACCTTTTAATTTATCTTTATCGTAAAAATGCAGTGGCTGACCTAAAGTTAGCTGAACATAATTACTTATATCCACTAAATTATTAATCGATTTCATGCCCATCGCATTTAATCTATCTTTCAGCCATTGCGGAGAATCTTTAACCTTAAGCCCTGAAACATTTAAAGTATAAAAAAGCGAAGTATCTTTAGTATCAGTTATCTCTGGCTCTATAAAATCTGCATTTTTACTAGAATAAGCCTGAATCCCTTTACTAGTAAGCTGTTTTAATGGACGCTGTAAAAGAGCAGATATCTCTCTTGCCTGCCCTTGGACTGAAAGAGCGTCGCCACGATTACTTCTAGCTCCTATATCTAAAACAGTATCCTCTTCTATGCCTAAAACCTTTCTGACGGTAGTTCCTAAAGGAAGATCTAAAGCCTTATTCTCTATATTCGCTTGATTCGGATCGAAAAATAAATATATGCCATCACCCTGCTTCGCTTTAATTTTCTCTACCTCATCTTCACTAAACCCTAGTTCCTCTACACCACAGAGCATTCCAAAGCTTTCTACATCACGAATTTTACTAGGCTTAATTTCAATAAAATCACCTTTAACGCTTTTTAACTTCGCACCAAGAGTCGCGACTGGTACTTTCTGCCCTACGGCTATATTTTTCGCTCCGCAGACTATTTGTTGAATATTTTTAGTACCATCAGCATTTAAGCCGACAGCCGTTTTAGTAACCTGTAATTTATCAGCATTCGGGTGGGGTGCTATCTCTAGAATCTCACCTAAAACTATACGCTCATCTATAGAATCATTAAAGGACTCATAGTCCTCAACCTCAAAGGCTCTCATAGTTAATTCATGCACCAGATCTTTCAGCGGTACATCTTTAATATCAACGAACTCATTTAAGCAGTTTAAAGATACTTTCATGCAAGTTACAATATTAGCAATATGACGTTTATGAAGAAATCATTTTCATCTTTTTTGGTTCTAATTAGCTTAATTAGCTGCCCTTTAAGCTCCTCGGCCGCAAATAGCCCAGCAGAGCCACATGAATCTCTAGAATGGTTTGAGCTTATGCAAGACTGGTTAGATAGTAAAGTTGATGAAACTACTATAGAACTTCATGAAGAAATGGATAAAACTTTAGAAACAGCCGAGAAAACTAAAAAAGAAGTCCGCAAGGATATAGAAAAAACTAAAAAAAAGAATCAAGAAAAAAGGCTGAGCTAAAAAAGAAAAAAGAAGCTCATAGAGAGAAGTTAAAAAAAGAACTGAGTGCTGACAAAGAGCTTGATGCTGACTAAGACAGGGAAAGTAACTACAAAATATCTGTTATGATAAATTAAAAGTTAAAATAAATACCGAACTAAAAAGGTGAAGAATGAGTAGACTGTTTGAATTTGATTCATGTGTTTCAAAGATTTTTAATCAAAACTGCTTAGATGGACTAGTAGCCCTAGAAAGTAATTCTATAGATCTAATTATAACTTCTCCTCCCTATGCCGACCAAAGGTCAGCTACTTATACGGCAATAAAGCCAGATCATTATGTCGAATGGTTCTTGCCAATAACATCCGAATTATTTAGAGTCTTAAAACCCACTGGTACTTTTATTCTTAACATCAAGGAAAAAGTTGCTAATGGAGAAAGGCATACTTACGTTCTTGAATTAATCCTTGAGATGAAAAAACAAGGTTGGTTATGGACTGAAGAATTTATGTGGCATAAAAAAAATTGTTATCCCGGTAAGTGGCCAAATCGTTTCCGTGACTCATGGGAGCGTCTCTTACAATTCAATAAAGAACGTAAATTTAATATGTATCAAGAAGAAGTCATGGTGCCTGTTGGGGACTGGGCTCAAAATCGCTTAAAAAATTTAAGTGAAACCGATAAAATTCGAGACCCTTCTAAGGTCGGCAGTGGGTTTGGTAAAAATATTTCCAATTGGGTAGGGCGAGATAAAGCTTATCCAACAAATGTACTCCATCTTGCAACGGAATGCAGCAATAAGTCACATAGTGCTGCTTTCCCTAAAAGCCTCCCCGAATGGTTCATTAAGCTTTTTACAGAAAAAGGAGATACTGTACTAGACCCATTTTTAGGATCTGGAACTACTTGTCTTGTTGCAAGCTCAATGAAGCGTAACTCAATTGGTTTTGAGCTTGAAGAAAAATACTTTAATATTTGTGTAGAATCACTAGCCCAGTTAAATGATAGTAATAAACAATTATGCCTGTTCTAGATTACAACAAAGTCGAAGTATTTATCCAAGATCATGTCATTGAGCCATTTTACGAAGAAAAATTTAAAAAACTACAAAACCTACAGTTAAAAAACTTTCTTTCAAGAAAAAATCCTTATTTATATAAAGCTAAAAATGCAACTATCGTCAGTGAACTGGTTGAATCCATGCTAGATTCTTATCTCTCATCACAAGAAGAAACTATTTTAGGAAACCTTATGGAGAAATTAGCCATCTATATTTGTGAATTAGTTTTTAATGGAAAAAAAGCAGAAGAGAAAAAATTCAAATCAATTGATCTCATTTTTGAAACAGA
>RFQS01000041.1 GCA_009924885.1 Pseudomonadota bacterium
CTTCCTAGCTGAATCTGGTTTTAAATCAAAATTAACAGCCCAGCCCATGCCACCATCAGACATAGCTTGTGCTTTTTTAAAATCAGCCCCAGTAATACCAGTAGAGACCCATTCTCCCTTGTCATTCATTTGAGCGAATTCAAGAAAAGCAGTAGCCAGCAGTCTTCTTTTTACCGCTTGTGGATTAGCTCCTGGAACTTCCACCAAAACTCTATCCTTTCCAACCTGCTGTACAACAGCTTCTGTAGTACCTGAAGCATTAACCCTATTTTCAAAAACTTTCACTAAACCAGCCATAGTCTCTGGATTGATCACGGGTACAGCCTCTGAGGGCAGCGCCTTAAATTCAAACTGCGAACCACCGATTAAATCCAAACCCAATTTGATGTTACTGTAAACATTGAAATTAGCAATCGTCGCAAACGGCTTTCTAGCAGATTCTAGAGGAGCATTAACTGACTGCTTCTGAGCTCCAAGCTTTGCAGCAGGCTGATTAATCAACTGAAAACTAAAGACCGAAAATAGCGCCCAAAGCATCAGTGCACCTATAAAAATAAGCCTAAAATTACGTTTTACAAATTCCATGCTCTAGTTAATTTAGCATGGGATCTAGAAACTTACTTTTAAATACAGAATATTTTTTAGATTCATAGGCTTCCTTAACCTTGGCGAATATTTGATTTAAATTACCAATATCCTTTGGGTAAAACGCCACCATGGTTGAACCAGAACCAGCTAGTAAAACCTTATTCGCTCCAAATTTACAATACAAAGTATCTTTAATTTGTGTTAATGATGGATAATCATCTATAATAGCCTCCTCGAAACTATTATAAACATCTTCAATCACATCTTCTTTTTGAGCAGATGCCGAAGGTCCTTGTCTATTAAAAACTAAACCTGTTATTTTCTTTAAGCGCTTTTTCTCAGCAAACCTATCAACTGCCCTATAAGCATCAGAGGTAACTATCCCAAAATCAGGCTTAACCATAATTAAATTTGAAATCCCATTATAATTAATATTTGATTTCTTATCTTTAAAGTCATCCCCAATACCTTCAGCATAAGCACGAGTCTGGAGGGTTGAATTTAAACAAAATGGTACATCTGCACCTACTTTAGCTGCTAACTGGAGAAGGACACTGGATGAGAGTCCTCCATTAAAATTTTCATAAAAATATTTGTTAATTACTCTTAAAATTGCAGCAGCATCTGCGCTACCACCAGCTAAACCTGCGGAAATAGGAATTTTTTTATCTATATAGATGCTTAGCTTAATTTTCTGGATTTGCTCTAAGACTTTTGGATCTACAGCAGCAAAGTAAAGCATTAAAGATTTATGTACGATGTTCTTTTCTCCGAGTTTATCTATTTCCGGAACATTTGATTTAATGATAATTTCGTAACTAATCTCTTCCGATTTAGCAACGAACGACTCTATCTCTACATTTAATTGATCTGCTAAATCGATAGCTTGAAATAAAGTTTTCACATTGTGAAAACCATCTTCACGTGGATAAAATTTGCGATCCAAAACATCAAGATATAAATTAATCTTAGCTGGAGCTTTTTCTTGGTAAACAGTCTTTATTATCACTTTTATTATTATGGACGTTTTGTATTAAAAAGCAAACATGTAACATAAATAATCACAATAAAATCATACTTTAAGGCTAGCTTTCAGAGACCACTGCACAACATGCAGGTTTAAGGCTGAGAATGAATGACCCAATATAAAGAAAATATCTAGAGAACTAGAGAACTAGAGATTTTTTAAACAAACTGAAAACTGAATAATACCTGAACCTCATTAATGAACACTCCACTAACAAGAACTGAGTTTTAATTGAAAACTTGTTAGCTTCACAGTGATCGACCATAGGACTGCTGTCCTACTCCTTAAAAGGAGGTGATCCAGCCACACCTTCCGGTACGGCTACCTTGTTACGACTTCACCCCAGTCAATGGCACCACCTTAGGCGGCTTCCTCCCAAAAAGGGTTGGAGCACCGACTTCGGGTGTTACAATCTTCCGTGGTGTGACGGGCGGTGTGTACAAGACCCGGGAACACATTCAACGCAGCGTGCTGATCTGCGTTTACTAGCGATTCCGACTTCATGCAGGCGAGTTGCAGCCTGCAATCCGAACTGAGACCATTTTTGAGAGATTAGCATCTTATCACTAAGTAGCGACTCGTTGTAATGGCCATTGTAACACGTGTGTAGCCCAGGCCATAAGGGCCATGATGACTTGACGTCGTCCACACCTTCCTCCGGTTTAACACCGGCAGTCTTGCTAGAGTGCCCAACTAAATGATGGCAACTAACAACGTGGGTTGCGCTCGTTGCGGGACTTAACCCAACATCTCACGACACGAGCTGACGACAGCCGTGCAGCACCTGTCTTGTAGCTCCCGAAGGCACTCGAATGTCTCCACTCGATTCTACAGATGTCAAGGCCTGGTAAGGTTTTTCGCGTTGCATCGAATTAAACCACATGTTCCACCGCTTGTGCGGGTCCCCGTCAATTCCTTTGAGTTTCACACTTGCGTGCATACTTCCCAGGCGGAATACTTAATGCGTTAGCTACGATACCACAGGGGTCGATTCCCATGACATCTAGTATTCATCGTTTACGGCTAGGACTACAGGGGTATCTAATCCCTTTCGCTCCCCTAGCTTTCGTTTCTCAGCGTCAGAAATGTCCCAGTGAGCCGCCTTCGCCTCCGGTGTTCTTTCCAATATCTACGCATTTCACCGCTACACTGGAAATTCCACTCACCCCTAACATTCTCTAGTTCTGTAGTTTCAAAAGCGTGTATGGAGTTGAGCTCCATTATTTCACTTCAGACTTACAAAACCGCCTACAAACTCTTTACGCCCAATAAATCCGGACAACGCTTGCACCTTCCGTATTACCGCGGCTGCTGGCACGGAATTAGCCGGTGCTTCCTTTGAATGTACAATCAAATTTTTCCATTCTGACAGTGGTTTACACCCCACGAGGCGTCATCCCACACACGGTATTGCTGCGTCAGACTTTCGTCCATTGCGCAAAATTCCCCACTGCTGCCTCCCGTAGGAGTATGGGCCGTATCTCAGTCCCATTGTGGCTGGTCATCTTCTCAGACCAGCTATTGATCGTCGCCTTGGTGAGCTATTACCTCACCAACTAGCTAATCAAGCGCAGGCTCCTCCCAGAGCGAAAAAACTTTTAGCTCACGCCATATGGGGTATTAGCCAAGGTTTCCCTTGGTTGTCCCCCACTCTGGGGCAGATTCCTACGTGTTACTCACCCGTCCGCCACTTGAGTATCTCCGAAGAGACCTTTCCGTTCGACTTGCATGTGTAAGGCATACCGTCAGCGTTAGTCCTGAGCCAGGATCAAACTCTCCATGACTTTTGATATAGTAATATACTACGTCTTAAAGTGTCCTGCAAAACTCAATTTTTGGATATTAACGAGATTCTTGTTGGTATTATTCAGTTTTCAGTTTACTTCCTGGTGACCTCGTCATCAGGAATTACTATCTTAGCAAAAGAACTTATAACTTGCTGCATGCTTTGCTAAAAAAAGCTTAAGATTCCCCCTCGCTTCATAAAATAAATACCCAAGGAACACTAGCTTTTCTGCTGTGTAAAGCCCTTCAATCGCGCTACTGGCCAATAAAAGACGTAAAAAGTACCTAAGCTTGCAAAAAATATAAGCATTAAAAAGACTGCGTTGAAGGCTGTAAAAATAGTAATTAGAAGAGCCTGCTCACCTATGTTAAATCTAAGGATCGGAACCCTTTGGTAGACCTGTTTTCCAAAAGATAGCACAAGTGTAATCAGCGATAGCTGAGACTGATTTTTCACATTCGTCCCTGATTTTGATCCTATTTTTAAAGTATTTTCTGAAAGCACATTAGAAGAATGTTTTGAATTTAAATTATTTACTGGCAAAGAAACCACTGCTGGAGCTAATTTCATGTCTTGATTAACGTAATAATCTATCAATAAAATCGTGAATAAAGCGACCATCGCGATTGGCCAAACTAACCACGATTCAAAACTTATATTCAATCCTCCAATATGATAATCAATGTGATTTGCCATTGACGAGCCTGAAATATTGGAGAGATCCTTGAGATCTCTGTGTTTTAAGAAAAAACCTAATGCCAAAGAAAAAAAATACAGAAAATCTTTCACCCTGTCTGCTATTCGATCCAACCATGCTCCGAGAACAGAGAATTGTTGCCGATAACGAGCAAGCTGTCCGTCCATACAATCAACAATAAAAGATAACTGAACCAACAATGCTCCAAGTATCATAGATAAAGGGCTCGCGACAACAAAACAAACAGAAGCTAATACACCAAGAAAAAGAGCAAATAAGGTAACGTGATTAGGACTTATCCAATTTATATCAGCGATATACCTTAAAAGATAATTTGCGACAGGACCAGAGAAGATACTTGCCCACCAACCATCTATTTTCTTTATAGCTGCTTTCAACTTAATTTCATCTACCATACAGTTTCAGTATAATCTCAATTAAGGGATTGCCCAAAATGCCAGAACCAAAAAAAAATCGCGAAGATTATTTACAGGACAAGCCTATTAATGAGATACCTGCACTCGGTAATGATTTACAAGAAGAATCTTTTGAGACTAGTAAATCAGATGCAATATATGACCCAACTCCCAAAGACATTACAGAACATCTTGAGGAAATAAGGAATAGACTTTTTCTCATTCTCGGACTGGGGGTATTAATCTTCATTATCTGCTTTAATTATTCAGAATTTTTTATAAGCCTTCTTGAGGAGCAAGCTCCACCAGGATCCAGTTTTTTTCAATTAAAACCAGGCGAACTACTCTTTAGTAGTTTTAAAGCCTCTGGCTTTGCAAGCTTAATATGTATAAGTCCAATTTTCTGCCAACAGCTCTTAGCCTTTATCAGACCCGGTCTTAAAGCAAGAGAGTACAGTATTTCAAAAATAGTATTATTAAGCGTTCCTCTCCTTTTAGTTTCTGGGATTGGCTTCGCTTATTATTTCATACTACCTCCTCTTCTAAGTTTCCTGCTCGGATTTAACAGCAGTGTTATAGAAAGCCGCTATGGCATAGAACATTTCGTAAACCTCTGCTTATCTCTATTAATGATCACTGGGATTAGTTTTCAAATTCCTATCTTAATAGTAGTTCTTACCTTCTTTAAATTAGTTACGATAAAACAACTTTTATCTATCTGGCGTTATGTTACGGTAGGGGCTTTCGTGCTGTCTGCATTTTTAACACCCACCCCAGATCCTTTCACTATGTCGATTCTAGCTTTCGCTATTTTAGGGCTTTATTTTTCTACGGTACTCACCGTGAAGATTTTTAAGATTTAAAAAAGTTAAAAATCAACTGAGATGTCGAATCAACCCTAAATCAACAAATCCCCTTCCTTAAGCCTAAAACCATTCAAACAGTCACTTGCCTTCATCTCGGCTTTACCACTCGGTTTAAGCCTATAAATCTGTAAAATCCCATCAAAAGTCTGCACCCAGATAAAACCCTCTTTATGATTAACTTTTACGATGGTTCCAGGATCTGGAGACTTAAGCTCCTCATCTGCAACAGCAGTCTCTAAAATAACGACCTTTTCGCCCCTAAACATAAAGTAAGCCCCAGGCCAAGGGTAAGTACCTCTAATTAAATTATGAATATTCTCTGCTGAATTGGGTTTTGAAAATTTAAAAAAGGCTTGCTTGGAATTAGGTGAGCTGAAATGCAACTCTGGAGAGAAGAAATCTATTAATCCTAAATCCTTCGTCATAAATGGAGCTAATTGCTCAAAAACAGCTAGCTCCGCAAAGCCCTGCTGAACCTGGCCTTTAGAGAATTCTTGACCTTCATTAAAATTTAACTTTAGAAGAGTGCTTAAAAGTAAATCTGCACCAAAATGCGACATCCTTAAAGTTAATTCCTGAGCTGTTTCATTCTCTACATATAACATCTCAGAGGAAAGTAAAACTGGACCAGTATCTACTCCAGCATCACTCAGCATAGTCGAGACCCCGATCTCCTTTTCTCCATTAATTAACATCCAATTTATAGGAGCAGGCCCTCTATATTTAGGAAGTAAGCTTGCATGTAAGTTAACAACCCCAAGAGAGCTTAAATTTAAATAATTTCCTTTTAAAATCTGCCCATAAGCCACTGTAACTAAAGCATCTGGCTTTAAATCACTCAAAGTCTTAAACAAAAGCTCATCTAGATTTAATTTCTCTGGCTGAAAAACAGGAATGCCATGCTTTAAAGCTATATCCTTAACTGGCGGAGCTGTTAATATTTGCTTGCGTCCTACTGGCTTATCTGGCTGAGTAATTACAGCAAGTACCTCAATATCATTAGAGTTTATAAGCAAATTTAAAGCAGGAACCGCAAATTCTGGAGTACCAAAGAAAACAAGCCTCAACATACTTAATCTATAATAAAGCTGTTAAAGCCCTTTATGCTTAATTCATGTGAAAAATCCTCAATCAACCAAAAAGTAAGATCAAGATCTACTATTTTCAAATTTTCACGAGTCTTAATCTACTTAGTTTTAATACTTTTACACTGCCATCCTGTAATAGCAGAGAACTTCGTCAAATCTTACAAAGATGATTATCAAGAAATAGTTCCAGAGTTAAGCCTTAAAGCTGAATTATATTCGGAACCAGAAACTCCTAGTGTCAATCTCAAATCTGAATATGTTTTAGACAATATAGCAATAGATGATTTTTTCTACAAAGCTCACATAGAAACTAATTTCTATCCAATCAAACTCGATACTTCTTTTAAAAGTCCTATAGAGATTGGGCTAGAGGAAATATTAGAACAATCTATAGCGAATAATATCAATCTTAATATCGCAAGGCTAGACAGTAAAATCGCCAAATGGAAATTCTGGAAACAGTTCTCTGAAAATTTACCTGATTTCACAGTAGGACTTGGTAACAGAAATTTAGATGGAACCTTCTACATTAACTCTAGAGTTCAAGGTGACATTAATGAAAATATCGCCAACACTGCTGTCAGGCTCGATTATCGAGTATTTAATGGTGGAACTACACTGTTTTTAACTCTCGCTGAAAAATTCTATAAACAAGCCACAGAATTACAGGAACAGGAAACTTACAACAAAACACTTTTAGATTCAATACATTTTTATAACAATTTACTTAGTGCTCAATTGAAACTTGCCACTGGAGCCAAAGCCCTTGAAAGCATGAAAGCTAATTTAGACTTAAGTTCTAAATTTTTCAATGCTGGTACTGGTACTAAATTAGACCAGATGATAGCAGCCACAGAATTAGCCAGATTTCAAAAGAACCTGATAGACAGTGAAGCAGCATTCAGGAATTCTGAAATTGATTTAGCTCAACATCTTAAATTAAATTTAGATAGTGCTTTACAAATCAGAAATGAGAAAATCCGTGTCTTTAATTTAGTCCAAGACAATTTAAGCATAGAAGAATTTCTTGGGACAGCTTTAAAAAAGAATCCTCAGATTCTAAAAAGCCTAGCTATAAAAGAAGCAGCTTTAAAAGAAGGTCTATCTAAAGTTGGTAATTTGCTACCAAAGTTAGACATTTATGCAGACAGTAGTGGTAATGGTGGTGATCTTAATAATCTCTTTCACACAAACACACTTGCTTTTAACGTAAATGTACAAGTAGGAGAAAATCTAGGCTTAGGTAATTTCAGTGATATAGCTAAAGCTAAATTAGATATAAAGAAGGCTAAACTCGTTCTAGAACAAGAACAGACCAGAATAGAAAAAGAGCTAAGAAAAGCCTATATAAAATTCCAGCAAGCTAAATCTTCCATAGATGTGATTAATAAAGAGCTTGAAGCTTCTGAAGAAGCTCTCAGATTAGCTAAATTACGTTACAGAAATGGAATCGAAGTTTTCGCTAATTTAATCCAAAAAGAGAGCAGTTATTTCAATGCTCAAAGTAAATATATAGATAGTATAAACGCCTACAATAGTTCCCAAGCGGAAATTGCCTATTTTATGGGAAGTATAAATGTCTCAGATCTGCTTAAATTAGTAGATAATCCTTTAAGCTCTGAAACAGGCCAAATGTAAAATATTTTTAAAAATACACTGTACAATATGCATCAATCTCAATACTGTAACTTTATAATACAAGAACGTCTTGAATGATTTTTTCTTGCTCCTTGCCTTCATTTTGGGCAAGAGTGTCTAAAACTTCACCTAAGGCACTATGCACTGCATACTGGTAATTTAATTGAGAATTTCTCTGCTGAGCCGTCGTTAACTGCTCATTGATTACAGCTTGATCCTCTCCATAATAACGCTTAGCCATAACATTACCGATATAACCACCGATAGAACGACCGACTCCAAAACCAACAACAGATCCTAAGGGGCCACCAAGGGCACCACCAGCAATACCTAACATGCCACCGATGCCCTGAGCCCTAAATCTAATCTTATCCATCTGTAATCTAACTTCACCAACTCTACGAGTTAGCTGAAAAATATCTTGGAAATTCGCCGCCATAATATACTTTTGAGCATTATCGTTATTCATATGCTGAATACGCCAGTTAATAATATTTGGTGCTTCTATCGTCATCGATTTAATTCCTAGATATTTTTAAGTTAAAAAACAAATCTATTAAGATTTTTTGATTAATTCCATTTCTTTTTTGTACTGATCTTTGTCACCCTTAGCGACTTCTAACCAGAACTGCTGATTAATACGAGCAAGACCCATTAACTCACGAGTAGTACCCATGAGCTGTCTTGCAGCTTCAGAGTCACCGTTCCCGAGTATAGCCTGTTGCATTAATTGCTCAGCGAAAGCGTTATCAGAAGCTGTTTGAGTGACTAGTGAATTAGCCTCAGTCATCCGCTCTGATGCATTAACAAATGGTACTGATGAAAATGTTGCCATTATATTCTCCTTTTTTTACGAAAAATCAGACCATTTCATTTCTGGTCTTTTAAAACTTTTTTGGTTACCCTTCTCTTCTGAAGCAGGTATACTAGATACGGGTTAATGTTTGGTTAATGGAAAGAATTTAAAATTAAAAGAGAGGTTAAGCTTAAAACATTTCTTTCAACAATAAGAATTATTTATAAGCTCACCAAGCCCACCAAGACCAGGAACTATATACTGAATATCAGTAAGCCCACTTTCTTCATCTAAAAATTCACCAGGAATCGCAGCTTTAGCCTTCGCAGAAGACGCCCCTCTATCCACCCTAAACGCGTAAACAATAAGATCTGGAGCTTTCGCTTTCATCTTTTTAATAAACTCTGGACTAACAACAAGATGAAGACTAATCAGCTTGCGAGCCTTAGCCTCTCGTTTATAAAAATTAATCGCTTCTAAAAGTGAACTGCCTGTAGCCCCCATCGGATCAGGGAAAAGCACTATAGCATCTTCCACAGAACCACCGACTTTATTACCACTAAAATCCACGCCGATCACTTTCCCCTCAGCATCGGTTTTACGAGCCATATACATATGGTCTTGTCTAACAAGGTCTGGATTAAGAATAAAATTACAAGCATCAAAACATATTTGACTAGGTAAAGAACCAGCCCTTGCGATATTCACAGAGACTAATTTCGTATCTGGGTCTATAACAGTTCCCTCCCACTCCCCCAAAGGACTTAAGGCTGCCATTCGTGTCTTCACTTTCGTTTTTATAGTCGGGAATTCACGCGCGATAACATAACGCACCAACTGGTAATACAGTTCTGAAACTATCTGATTAAACTCTGGCTGTTTACATTCTGCCTGAGATAACCACGCTAAGCGTGAACGGGAATAAACATCATCAACTATATGAAAAGCTTCACCATAATGGTGAAGTAATTCTATCGAAGAATTTAAAGCATTGTGATGAACAAGCACAGGGCTAGTCAATCACAGCTCCTTCAGTACGCAACCAATCTTCAAAAGCAATGATATCAGGGATATATAAATCACCACTATCATCATTAACGATAAAACCTTTAGTTCTCATGCGATCAAAGCTTTTAGAAACCTGTTTAGGGTTAACTTCCGCCATTTTAGAAATCTTTTTAGTACTCAAAAGAGGAACCTTAGTACCTTTTTTAGTAACCACACCTTTTTGCATTACGTCTAAATAAAGTGCAAGTGCTACCCGTGCTTCTTCGCTCAAATCAATTACTGCATTATTAATAGTTTCAGACATTTTGGGACTATGATAGCACAGCAAATAACTGATTGCTCAACTTTTTAGAACATATCCGCTGGGCCAAAGTTAAACATAAAGAATCTCGACTGAGTTAAAGCTTTAACTAAAGGGAAACCAACATCAACTCTCACCCTGCCTACAAAAGGCAGTGCAACCCGAACCCCAAAACCTACTGCACAAGCACGACTGAGCCTTTCTGTAATCTTATTAAAAGTCACCTGACCACTGGCTAAGCCTGCATCCGTAAATACGGCAAAATCGACCTTCCTAAATATCTTAATATTTTTTAGTGGTGGAACTATATTATAGATAGGTGTTCTAGCTTCTATAGTGGTGAGCGCAATAGTGTTACCAAAACCAAGCTGAGAAAGAGTTCTATAGCCTCTAACTCCACCTATGCCGCCTAAACGATAAAGATCAAAACGTGGAATACTGCCAAATAATTCATGACCCACCCTTGCATTTACAAGTAAACTACTGTCTTTTACAAGAGGAATATAACGTGAAACATTCGCCCTGAGCTTCGTATAAGAAGTGACTTCAGAGAAACCTAAGACTGGTTCAAGAGTAGTATTAAATTTCCAACCATCACGAGGATTAATACGAGAATCTAATTCTTGGTAAGAATAAGAACCCCTGAAATTCCAGAAGCTACCTGATATGAGCTGCTGCTGACGAATCAGGCGAGCTGTTTTAAGGGCATTTTTTCTACTGATACCCTCTTCTTTAATCAAATTTTCAACTAAATTCGGAATATATTTCTTATCATCAATCCCCTTTAAATCAATAACGTTAAAACCAGTACTCACAGATAAATCATGTTCGTCCTGCGCTCCATAGAATCTCGACAGCCCTAATCCCGCTCCATAAGAGAGCTGCTCTGCAAAGTCAACTTGAAAACTATTACCCTGAGTATAATTAGCGTAAGCTTTAAAAGTATTTTCAGTTCTCATAAAATATGGAATAGAGTAATTAGCTGCAATTCTTGTCTGAGTACCCTGCCTAAAGAAATCTGTATCATTAAAGGACGCGTTAGAACCAATACCCGTACCAAAAGTAGCATTGACATCAAAATTCTGACCATCGCCGTTAATGTTACCGACCTTCACTGAAGCATTTCCAAATACACCAGAGCCTGAATTAAGACCACCGCCCATGCCAAGCTTAGTATTACGGTTTTCTTCTAAAAGAACTTTTAATTTATATTTTTCACTGCCTTCTACGGCTTCGATTTCTCTTTGAACATTTTTAAAATAACCAGTCCCCTTAATGCGACGAAAATCTTTCATGAATTTCTTTTCGTTATAAGGCTCACCTGGTTTAGTTCTAGCGACCAGCCTTCTTAAATATGTTTCTTTAGTTTTACGGTTGCCTTCAAAGACGATATCTGAAAGTTCACCCTCTGCGACATAAACACTTAAGATTCCCTCTTGTTCATTCCATTTAACGTCTACGACTCTAGCTAGCACAAAGCCCTCAGTGGCATACTTTTCTTCAATTT
>RFQS01000042.1 GCA_009924885.1 Pseudomonadota bacterium
AAGACTACTTTCTCTCAACAGCTCTAGTTAAGCACAATACCCTTACAAAGGCCAGAGTTAAATCACTATCTTTATTTTTTCTTTAGGAATTTTTGCTGTTAATACCTTAAAAAAATGAATCTCTTCAAAAATACTAAACTGAAAACATGAAATCCTTTCAGAGACTAGACCACAAAGTGTATTTTTAGCATAAGCCCTAACGAACAACCTTATTCAGCCGATATAAAAGTTTGTAACTAAGTCACTGAAAAGGAGTAGAACATGAGCATTATAGTCAATACTAATACACAAAGTCTCTTTGCTCAAAGAGCATTAAGGTCAAATACAAAAATGATGCAAAGCTCCATTGAAAAATTATCAACGGGTTTTAGAATCAATCGAGCTGATGATGATGCAGCTGGACTATCTATAGCTCAAAAAATGACCACTTTAATTAGAGGCATGGATCAAGCCCAAAGAAACATTGGTGATGGGATCGCAATGATTTCTACCATTGATGGGGCTCTAGCAGTAGTACAGGATAATTTACAAAGAATTCGAGAACTTACGGTTCAAGCCCTAAACGGTACTAACGGCTCTGACGAAAAAGATGCCATACAAAGAGAGATTAATGAAAGAATAATTTCCATTAACGAGATGGGGACAAATGCCACCTTTAACGGTGTGTCCCTTTTACGAAGTACTGCTGATATAACTCTGCAGAATGGAGCTAATGATGGTAATACATTAGTACTTCAAACTGCATCAGGTACCGTAGCAAACAGAGGCTTCTATATTGATTTCAGTTCAACAGGTTCTGGCTCGCTTGGAGAAGGAGCCATCGCCCTAAGTACCTTCACTATAGGCTCTGCAAACGTTAAAACTGTAAGTGGTACTACAAGCGCAACCGCAACATCAACTGCTCTGGGTAGATTAGATACCATGATTCAAAACGTCTCTAGAATGAGATCTCAGGGTGGTGCCTATGAAAATTCATTGGGCTCTAGTATGGAGTATCTAGATAGATATTCTGAAAGCTTACAAAGTGCTAGATCTAGAATACAAGACGTAGATGTCGCTGCTGAAAGTGCACAAACGTCAAAAGCTCAAATCTTGCAACAATCTGCTGCTACTATGCTTACACAAGCTAATGCAACTCCACAGATTGCACTTAACCTTCTACCTTAATCACTTAGTTAAGTTAGTTACAAGGTTCATCGAAAGATGTTTATTAAATATGAACATCTCTCTATGATTCCTAAAACTAAAGTATCTGAAAAGAAGTCTTAGGAATAGTCAGTGCTCTTAATTTATTAATTTTAGCCTCGATTAAACATTCATTTAAAAAATCAATCTTACGCACGGCTAAATAAATATCTAGAGCAGTGTCATAATCCTTTATAGCTTCATAATAGAGCCCCTTTGCGGTTAAACTTAAAGCAGATTTTCCATCAATCTCCTGAAACTTATCAACCAAAAATTTTAAAAGCTCCACTGATTGAGGGCTTTTTATTACGTTTATCATCTTAAGTATCTCGTTAAAAACATTAATATTACAAGTCTTCTCAAATTCACGGCTAAAAGCCTCTACTAAATCAGGTTTTGGCTGTTCTGTATTTATAATTAATAAATTAGACTGATAAGCATCCTGCCTAGCCAAGATAGTTAAATTAGATGACCGAACAAATTCAACAATTAACTCCTCATTAAGAAGATTCGCAACAGAATTAGCAAAGAAATAATAATGCTTATTTGATTCCTGCTTAGATGGAATATCATAGATATAAAACAAGCCCTTTGGCTTTAATTTCTCTTTTAAACTATCCATAAGATCTAAAATAAAATAACTGAAGCGCAACTCCGCTCCCACTGGGTGATGACTAGCACTTGATTCTAAAATGTGAAAATATTTTTTTTCCATTTCACTAGCTTGAGCTAAATCATAGTTAACCCATCTTTCTGTGATATTTAGGCGCGATAAAAAACCAAGATCACTAATCAAGTTCTGGTTTTGGATAAACTGATTCTGGGATATCTTTAACTGTAATTTATCAAAACACCCTCCCTCCTTTTTCTTTAAAGGAATCATTGGCAGGCTATCCACTACATAGTTAGCAATTACTAAATCTAAACTATCTAATGCTATCTGATTTCCTTCTAAATCAAACACAGAATCAAAATTTGGTAAGAATAATGTTACAAGGCGAAATACACCTAGATCTTGAAACTCTTCAAGTATGCCCTTTTCCTGAATTTGTCTTAATGAGTGAGCCGCTATATCACTTAAAAAGTACTCTAGCCTCTGCAAAATTCCTTCTTCCTGTGCTGCTAACAAAAAATGCCTCGCAAACAAGCCGGCACCAGCACCACATTCAAGAACTCTTATTTTAGAAGAAGAATCTAATTCATCTAAATTTGCTTTCAGCATTCTAACAATAGATAGTGCATGCGGATATGAATTACTTACGGTATTAGGAATAGAATTAGAATTAGTAGCCTGAGAATCAAAGGCATCCACACCTTTTTTCGCATAATATTCTGAAGAAATAGAATTTACAACAGATTTATCATAATCAGTCCAATCTTGAAGGACTTTTACACTCTGCTTAGTATTGTTTTTTGAAACCATACACCTTTTATATGGTTTTTCAGAAATTACTAACTCGTACTATCAGTGCATTTTCAAAACATTATTTAAATCTTTAGTGAAGAATGGTAAAAAATCTTTAGTTACACTTCCTTCAATAAAATTTCTAATTTGAATATCCGGGAACAAAGCTAACCAATGCTCCATAAGCTTTTCAAACTCGATATAAAATTGATTAAGGTTTTTTAAATTATAAGAAAAATTCATTTCTGGCTCATCAAAGAGCTGCAAATATGTTTCAAGCATTGCATCTTCTTTTACCGTAGATTTTAAGTAAATAATCTCAGCATGTGGAAATAATAATTTGATTAATCCCACGTAAATAAAATTCATTTTAGATGTATCTATCGACGGAACTGAATCCCCGACGACCTTTGCTACACTATCAAGATAATGCAGTCTAAATATATCTAAATTTTCTGAGTCTAATTCCGTGAATTTAGTAATAAGATTCAAAAAATTATTACTATACCTAGAACCCGCTAACATTTGGCTTAAAAAAGAATTTTCTCCAATATAAGCTCTGGCATTATCTTTCAACAAGTCTTTTACTAATTCTTGAACCCCTAAACCAGGGAAGCTAATCACAAAAACGGGTTTAAAATTTGATACTTCACTAAGATTTCTGTTCTCTCCTTGATTTTGGAAAACATTCTGATTAAATGTCTTTTTAATATTATCAAGAAATTTAAGATCTAAATTAATATCATAATTCAATCCCTTGTTAACTTGATTAGCAGCTTCAGCATAAGCTTCATAAGCCTTTTTATAATCATTTTGATCTTGAAAAGCCTTGGCTAAAGCGAAATTCAAAAAACCTTTTTCTTTGCGTGAAAGCTTTTTAATTCTAAGTGTCTCTTTCATCTCTTTTAAATATTGCCCATCAGCGTCTGAGAAAGAAACTATTTGCGACATTAAATAGAAAGCTTCTGGAAGAAGTATATCTTTAGATAAAACGTATTCTATTTTATTAAACGCCTCAGTATTCTTGGCTTCTTTAATTAAAACTTTAGCCCACTGTAAATAAGCTTCCATATTATCAGGATTTGCGACGAGAACCATCTTCAATTGATTTACAGCTTCTTCATAATATCCTGAAGCTGTAAAAATTTCGGCAAGCAATATTTTTGCTTGTTCATAATATTCACCAGAATTAATCTGATTCAAAAGATTTAAAGCAGCCTTCGCAGCATCTGGGTAGGATGAACGTGACGAATATAATAGCTTAGCTAGCTCAAACTGTAAGCCTAAATGTGTAGGTTCATTATTTAAAGCCTTTAATAAAATTTCTATTGCTGTATCCACATCTGATTGCTTCGCTGCAATCTTACTTAAAAAAAATAAAACTTGAGTATCAGCTTGATTCTTCTCGATTTCATTATCACAGAGTTTTTTCGCTCTCTGAATCTCATTTTTCTCAATCAATTCAGCAATAAGACTTCTAGTCTCAATTCCCTCAGTAGTCTGTTTATTAATGAAGCCTTGTGCCATAGAACTATATCTGCCTAATTTTCATAAAAAGACTCTCAATCATAAAGATTATCTATTCCATTCAAAAACTTGGGCAAAAAAAGCTTACATAATGAGACAAAGTATTTCTATTTCTGAATATGAAACAGATATTGTAGCACTCGCTGAAAAACTGATTCAGAAAGGTTCTTTCGATGAACTTATTTCTATAATAAATAACAGACTCTCAGAAAATCCATTCGATGCAGAGACTCTGTTTATTGCCGGTTTACTTTATCAAGCTCTAGGTAGGTATGATGAAGCTATTAGTTCCATAGAACTCTCTAATTATAAAGACATTCGAGCTGAGAGATATTGGAATGCCCTAGGAGAATGTGAGTTTCATTTAGGACAAAAGGATCGGGCTATTCAATCATTCAAGCAGAGTATATTATCCAAGCCCGGTTTTACAACAGCGTACATAAGCCTAGGCATATGTTACTTAAATCAATCTAAACTTGAAGATGCACAGGCAGTCCTTGAAACAGCTTTACCTTTTGAAAGAGAAAACCCTTATGTTAATTTATACCTAGCATTAGCTATTTATAAATTAACTCTCACTCCTTTAGCAATAAGTGATTATATGGAAGCAGCTTTAAAAGTTGATAATTCAAAGCTAGATACAGCCTTATGCTTAGCTTTCTTGAATGCTGAAGCGGAAAATGATCATTATAGAAAAAATCAAATTGTAGATCAGCTAATGCATTCTTTTCCTAATTTCAGTCCCACTTGGATCTATAAAGCACATATGAGTTTCGCTGAAGGAAACATTGACGAAGGCTTAAATTATTTCAAAAAAGCTATTTTGATAGACCCTCGTGACAGTATTGCTCACAGCAAGCTTATAATGGTTTCTCACTATATAGAAAAAGTCTCAAGTGAAGAGATTCTTGAATATGCACAAAATTATTACAGACAGTGTATCGTACCATTCTTGATGGAAAATTCTATAGAATTTGACTTTAGAAATTTAATCAATAAATTTCAAGAAAACCCAAAACTACGTATAGGATTTGTTTCTGCTGATTTTAAGATGCATCCAGTGTTTTTTTGGGTAAGCTCTCTTTTGAAATATGTACGAAAAGACGATTTTGAAATCTATTGCTATGCCAATAATGCTAAAAACCCTCTTGCAGAATCGATTCAATGCCATAAATTAGAATACATATATCATCTTTCTGATAGAGAATTAGCAGAAAAAATATATGCTGATGAGATCCATATCCTTGTTGATCTTTCTGGCCATACTGCTGGGAATAGGTTAAATACTTTTGCCCTTAAAGCAGCTCCTCTTCAAATAACTTGGCTTGGGCATATAGGCACTCAGGGATTACCAGAAATTGACTATGTAATTACGGATGAGTACCACGTTAGACATGGCGAAGAGCATCTTTATGTAGAAAAGATTCATCGAATGCCTAAATCAGGCGTAGTTTACCCTGCTGATGATTATGGTAATTTACAAATTAATCAATCCTTAGCACGCACCGATAACGTTATAGTCTTTGGTTCTATCAATCATGCAAGAAAAATTAATGATGAAGTTTTGCACGCTTGGAGTCAAATTTTACAAAATGTCAATAATTCTATAATTATTATCAATAACGCGTCTGTGAGCGATATAGAATATCAAAAAAAAATTATTCAATTATTTCAATCCTATAATATTCATGAGTCAAGAGTTGTGTTCAAAGCTCAATCAAACAAAGATGCTTACTTTCTAAGTTTTCTAGAATTTGATATAGCTTTAGATCCCTTTCCTTATGGAGGATCGACTACAACCCATGAAACATTGATGCTTAGTGTCCCTCTAGTTACTTTAACTGGAAATAAAATGGCTTCTCGCTTAAGCTCTGGGATCTTAGAAGTTGCGGGATTCCCAGAACTTATTGCAAAGAGTAAAGATGAGTATATTAACAAACTAGTCGATTTAGCAAAGGACCCAGAAAGAATAGTAAACTACAAAAAAAATATTAGAGAAAAATACCTGAACTCAGCAGCAGCTGACATGAAAAGCTATTCAAAAGACTTTTTTAATGGTCTTAGATATCTTTGGAATCAAAAAATTCAAAACTAATCAATGCTTGAACAAAGGGAACTAAAATTAATAAAAATTAAAGCTGACCTAGAATCACAAAGATATGATTCTGCGATTAACTCTCTCTATGAATTACTAGAAGAAAAAAATTACTGCCCTGAAGCAGTTTACTTACTTGCACAAACAGCTTTTCTAAATGGCAACCTTGATGCAGCAGCAAACTTAAGCCAAGAGCTATTACTCGAAGATCCAGATAATCAAAGCTATCTAAGCTTTTACAAAAAAACAGAAAATGCTATCCATGAAAACAATTTAACCGAATCTTTATTAACATCATTTAATGATGCTTATCAAAAAAAGGAATACTTTAACATCCTCAAATATGGTTATCAACTCTTGAAATACAAAAATCAAGCACTAAGAACTCATACCATGCTTGCAGAAACACTATTTACGATGGGCAAAGCAAGATTAGCTCATAATCATATTCTTAAAGCACTGGAAATTGATCCTCACCATAAAGGTCTTCTTAACAGTATGGTTTCCTATCTTCATTATACTCATGACAGTACTAATGCAGAAGTAAAGCACTTCGCCCAAATATACGGAGAAAAAGCTTTTCCAGAGTATCAAGGAAAAGAATATACAGAATTTCCACTTTTAAATTTAGAAGAAAAAAAACTAAGAATAGGTTTTATTTCGGGAGATTTTAAAAGTCACGTCGTATCTCTATGGATAGGCAATTTAATACCTAAATTACAAGAAAATGGACTTGATATATTTTGCTATTGTAATAATGAAAAGGACAGTATCACAGAGATCTGGTCAAAGCAAGCAAACCATTGGCGCGATATTCAAAATCTAAATGATATAGAAGCTGCAAAATTAATTCATCAAGATCAAATAAATATTCTTATTGATTTATCTGGACATAGTACTTTAAATCGGCTTGGAGTAATAGCCCTGAGACCAGCTCCAGTACAAGCATGCTGGCTAGGAAATCCCAGCCCTATTGGTCTAAAATCAATTGACTACTGCATTAGCGATGTCAAACATGTGCCTAAAGAGGATGATACTTATTTGGAAAAAATTTACCGCTTACCTAAATATGGCTCTAGCTTTAATATTGTAGAAGCTTTCAACCTCAGTCAAGAGAAGGCATTAGTACCTTATAAAAAAAATGGTTTCATAACTTTTGGTTGTTTAAATAACATGATTAAGCTAAACACAAATTGTTTTGACATTTGGATAAAAATTTTAAAAGCAGTCCCCAATTCCAGATTATATTTATGCAATCATGCACTGCAAGAAGATGACACACATAAATACATCAGAAACTATTTTTCTCACAAAGGTATAGATGATAAGCAACTAATCCTAGAAGGAGCAACAAATAAAAATCGTAATGAATACCTTAATTATTATCATAATATTGACGTCTATTTAGATTCATTTCCTATTGGTGCTAGTACCACTTGCATTGACAGTGCGTTCATGGGAGTTCCCTTAATCAGCCTCCGAGGAGAAAGAATCTTGCATCGCATGTCAGCTGAGATCATGAATACACTAGGACATGAAGAGTTGATCGCTGAAAATCATAATGACTATATCAAGAAAGCTGTTGAATTCAGTCTTTCTCCAGACCTGATAGATTACTACAGAAATCAATTACGAGAAAGCTTGTTCAACTCAGCCATAGTAAATGTTAATGACTTTGCAAAAGACTTTACTGAAGCCATGAAATCAATGTGGAGCGAATTTTGCGAAGTATGATTTAAATACTGCAATAAAATAATCTAAATCCTCTTCCCTAAGCCCAGGCCAAACACCAATCCAGAAGGTATTTCTCATCGAATAATCTGTATTAGGTAGCAGCTCATAAACGAAATCATCAATCTGTGAGCTTCTTAGTAAATCCGAATCTAAAACCCTAAACTCAAAATCATAATCTAGATAAGCTGGCTGTCTTAAAATATTACCAGCGAAAAGCTGTCTAGTACCGATTCCATTCTCTTCTAAATAATTTACTAAATCTACTTTTTTAACACCCTTATCTTCTCTCACTGAAAGAGGGAAACCGAACCATGAAGGTTCAGCTAATTTAGAATGTTCTGGCAGAATTAAATATTCAGAATAGTCTTTTAATCTTTCATAGAGGTATTTAAAATTATACTTTCTTCTCTGAATAAAGCTTTCGACTTGCTTCATCTGAGCCACACCACACGCAGCCTGCCAATCAGTCATTTTCAAGTTATAGCCAATATGTGAATAAATATATTTATGATCATAACCAGCATTCAGCTTACCTAGTTCATAGCTAAAACGCTTTCCACAAGTATTATCTCTTCCAGATGGGCACCAACAATCTCTACCCCAATCACGAATAGATAGAAGTATTTTATATAATTCAGGATCGCGAGTAAGCACAGCACCACCTTCACCAGTAGTAATATGATGTGCAGGATAGAAGCTTAAAGTACAGATATCACCAAAGGTACCAGTAAACTTGCCATCATATTTAGAACCTAAAGCATCACAGTTATCTTCTATAAGCCAGAGTTTATGCTCATCACAAAAAGCTCTTATAACATTTAAATCAAAAACATTCCCTAAAGTATGAGCAATAAATATAGCTTTAGTATTAGGGCTTAAAGCTCTTTCTAACTGAGTTATATCAATATTGTATGATCCTAACTCTATATCTAAAAATACGGGTCTGAGAGAATTCTGAATTATAGGATTTACCGTAGTCGGGAAACCAGCAGCCACACAGATAACCTCATCTCCTCTCTTTAAAGCCCTCTCCCCAAGCTTAGGTGAGCAAAGAGCTGAAAGTGCAAGTAAATTAGCAGAGGAGCCAGAATTTACCGTAAGTGCATATTTAAGTCCTAAAAAATCTCTCAGTGCTTTTTCAAAATCCTTATTAAACCTTCCAGTAGTGAGCCACATATCCAATGAAGCATCCACCATGTTTACTAATTCCTCGGACCCTAAAACCTTGCCAGACACAGTTCTATAAGTAGAAATTGGCTTAGACCATTTATCCAGAAAGAAAAATAGCTTAGATAAAGATTTGATCAAGCTTCTTAAAATATTTTTTAATAAATTCATTAAACACACCTGTGATTATCATATAATGTCAAAAAATCTTCTATCTGACTATATGTAAAATCTTTTATTTCAGATTTCTTCTCCAAGAAAGCCTTATACCAAAGAGCTGTCATAGAAATAGCTTGCTCTACGCTAAGCACTGGTCTCCAAGCCAGCTCACGCTTCGCTTTAGATGAATCTAACATTAAAAGTTTAGCTTCTTTAGCCTTAGAAGAATTATCATCTAGCCTATAATCCCCTGAACCCCACTTGTTAAGGAAAATACTAGTAAGTTCTAAAACTGAAACACAGCTATCCTCATCAGGGCCTATATTCCAAGCAGAGCAATACTTAGAACCCTCTTCTAATGAAAGTTTATAAGCAAGTAAACAATAAGCATATAGTGGTTCTAAAACAAACTGCCAAGGTCTTGTAGAAGCAGGATTACGAAGTACTATCTCTTCATTACGTGATAAAAACCTGACAAAGTCTGGCACCAAACGATTATCATTCCAATCACCTCCACCAATTACATTACCAGCACGTACTGTAGCTAGCCTAGGATGGCACTGTTGCCGAATTCCTGAATTCTCACCATACTTTTCTGAAGATTGTTCCTTAGATTTAAAAAAGCTCTGATAATAAGAATTACTAAGTATCTCGACCATCGCCTTGCTAGCACTGTATGGATCATTTCCGCCAAGTGAATCTCCTTCTTGAAAAGGGACTCCAGAATCGAAATTAGCATAACACTTATCAGTAGTGACATTTACGACCACTGGATCTAAATTATTTTTCCTCAGTATCTCTAAAAGATTTAAAGTACCCATAACATTAGTTTTAAAAGTATCCGCTGGCTGTGCGTATGATGTGAGAACCAGCGACTGAGCAGCTAGATGAAAGATTATTTCTGGTTTTATCTTCAGGATTACATTTTCTAAAGCCACGTAATCACAGATATCACCAATAAAGCTTCTCTCAGATTTATCTATTCCGAGTAAGCCAGAAAGATCTTCAGTAGATTTTGATGCAAGTGCGAAGCCGCAAACCTCTGCCCCAAAGGATTCCAGCATGGCATACAGCCAAGCTCCTTTAAAACCAGTGTGCCCTGTGATGAGTATCTTTTTATTGTGAAAGAAATTTTTTAATGTGGCTATCATAAATTAGTTTAGATAATTTGGTAATGTAATAACTTTATTTTTCAAAGACAAATCGCTAATGCATTTTAAGATTGGGACTTGAGAAATCGTAGTTGCAATTAAAATAGTATGATCATAGTTTATTAAATCACACGGTTTTAATAAATTTATATTTTTATTTGAAAGCCTCACAACTGAAGAGTTAAAAGCAGAATCAGTGATCGCAAAAATCTTCTCCTGAGGAATAATATCTTCCGCAAGCAACTTCAAGCAAAGCTGCCCCAGACCCCAGACTATGACCTGATCTACGTTTAACAACTCTTTATTTATAAAAGATTTTATTCTAATAAAATATTCTAAAGACCGCTTCGCATAAAGATCGATTTCTTTTTTGTAAGCGACAGGATAGGGTAAATCAGCAGCAATTTCCAAAAAATCTTTATTGGCAGATCTTTGAAAAAAAGCAGATATAACTGGTACAATTTTTTCCTTTACAGGTTCAATACTGCCTTGACTGGTTTCCAAATTCTTAAAGCAATTTCGTTCAAAGAAAAATTGTAAAGCCTCTGGCGAGAAATGATTAATGTGCTCAAAATTGAAATCCTGAAAAGGTGATTCAATGTAATCACAATATCTAGTAGCATCTGGCACCTCTATATAAACTGCAATATTGGAAGAAAAAGTTTGTTTCAACTCATTCATAAACAGTTTAAGATCAAACAAATGCTCTAAAACATGTACATAAATTACTAATTCTGCATCAGCAACCGCTTTTGGCAAATTACCAATTAAGCTAGGCAGTGCTTTAAAAGGTAATTTATCAATATCCGAAGAATCATAACTAGGATCAACAGCCATAAGATTTTTATAACCTCTTGCTGCTAAGCAAAACATCAAACAAGCACTACCAGAACCTATCTCTACAATTCTAGTTTCTAAACTAAAATATTTATCAATCAAATCTACAAGTTGGTTTGCTCGCTGAATCTCAAGTTCTGAAAAATCATTTTTAAAAAGATACTTCGTACTACTTTGATAATAATTGTCATAGGTGCTTTGCTCAACCAAGGTATCTGAAAAAATAAAATGACAAGATTGGCATTCATAAATCTGAATTTGGTCAGAAAGACTAATCGGTGGTAGTTTAAATATTTTTTGTGTGTTAAGCAGCTCTCGTCTTTGTGAGTCGCAAATGGGACAGTCTCGCATAAATCCATTTTAAATCACATTCCAAACCTTCAGCTAAAAAATCACCCAGAAGATAACAGATCCACCATAAGCAAATAACAGAATTAAG
>RFQS01000043.1 GCA_009924885.1 Pseudomonadota bacterium
ATTTCTCTCAGTAATCTTTGAGTACTCTCTTCATCTTTATTTTTTTCTGCTTCTTGTAATTCTTTATCTAATTTACGTTTGAGGATTTCTGATTTTTGTTTTCTTAAAACTGAAATTATTTCATTAAAGCGAGTCAGGTATTGTTTTTTATTAGACTCTAATTCCATCGCTATTTCAGCTAAGTCACTAGAGTATTTAAGATCTTCAAGTGATTCGTGATTTTTAAGTTTTTTAAATTTACTATTCGTGTCGTCATCAGGATTTTCAAAGCTTACATCTACTAAAGCTGAAAGTATAATCTGGTGCTCTTCTTTGTTTAAGCTGTATTCATTTGCCATAAATTCTTCTAGAAGTCTTCTATCATCAAGCATAATCGCTAAAAGCTCTATGTCAAACCTGCTTAGTGGATCTGAGTTGATAGAAGAAGATTTTTGATGGTTTTGATTTTGTGTTGTGAATGGCTGATTAGTATTAGATCCTGTTGGCTTGTTTTGATTAGATGGATTCAGGTTTACTTGATTATTAGTTCCTATTACTGCAAATTCCCTAGAAAGGTTTTTAAACTCTTTCCTGATCTGTTCTTCAAGAATATTATTACTTAGATCTAGTCTTGCAGCTAATTTCTGTATGTAAGCGTTTAGTTCGATTTTATTATTAATAAAATATAGAAAGCGAGACATTTTAGAAATAAAGTTAGCTTTTTCTCTGGGGCCAAATTCTTCTTTTTTAAATTCTGATATTAATTTATCTGTCTTGTAGTCGATAAATGATTTAGCATTTTTAATTTCAAGCTCAAAATTACTACTGCCAAAGAGTTTTATAAAATCATCAGGGTCTTTAGCTGTTTGTAAATCTATGACTTTAATTTCAGGATTCAGTTCAGCAGCGATTTGCATGATAACTTCAAAAGCTCTTTCTTTAGCTAATTCACCAGCCTTATCACTATCTAAGCAGAGATAGATACTTTTGCTTGAGGAGTATTTTAGTAAAAGCTTAGCTTGTTTAGGTGTAAGTGCTGTTCCCTGATTGGCGACTGTGTTTTTAAAACCTTCTTTATATAAGGCTATTTGATCGAAGTAGCCTTCAACTAAAATGACGAAATCCTTTTCCTTAATAGCTTTCTTTGCAAGTGAAAGCCCAAATAGTTCATCACCTTTATGATATATATCGGTTTCTGGAGAATTAATATATTTAGGAGCCTCTGAATTATCCTCTAAAATCCTTGCCCCGAAGCCGATAACTTCATCCTTCTCATTCGTAATCGGGATCATCAGCCTATCTCTGAAGCGATCATAATATTTTCCTGATTTTTCATGATGAATGGCAAGCCCTGATTTAAAAATCTCTTCTTCGCTGATTTTTAATTTTCCAGTTAAGTGCTTAACTAAAAATCCCCAATCATCTTTAGATGTGGGTGAATAACCGATTTTAAAATTCTTAATCGTATTTAAGTCTATCTGCCTTTCACTGAGATAATTCCTACATAGCTCAGCAGATTCAGCACCTAAAAGTTTTTCATGATAATAATCGGCTGTTACTGAATAAATTTCTAAATATTCATTTTGTAATTTTTGTTTACCGATATTCTCTGGATGCTGATTTAAAGTTACTCCATATTTTAAGGCTAAGTCTTTTAGAGTTTCAGAAAAATCCTTATTATGATATTCAGACCAGAACTTGAAAACATCTCCTCCAGCGCCACAGGCAAAGCACTTATATATGCCTTTCTGCGAGCTGATATGCATTGAGGGTTTAGTGTCATTATGAAAAGGGCATTTGGCGACATAGCTAGCTCCGGCTCTTTTTACTGGGATATGATCCGCTATAAGTTCTACTATGTCAGCTTTCTCTTTAATTTCATTGATTGGAGATGACATTAGATTATCTATGATAGCAATTGATTTATCTAGTAGTTTTAAAATAGGAAATCAGGATGGCGACTAGTGATAATAGAAAATTTGGAAACCACATCGCAACTATAGCGGGCATTCTGCCCGAATCTCCGAAAGACGTAAAAATAGCTTGGAACATAAAAAAAGAAAATACTATCAGTCCAAGAGTTATATAATTCCAGTTACGTGACTCTCTTCTAGAGCTAAATCCTAAGAGGGCACCGATAAAAGCAAGTATCAGAGCGGTAAAAGGATATGCAAAACGCTGTTGGAAATTGGTTTTTAAGGAATTTAGGCTACTGGTTTCAATATTATTTTTCTCGTGTAGTTTTATTAATTCCCATATCTCAAGAACATTTAGAGTTTGTATCTTTTTATAAATATGAATTAAATCAAGAGGGTTAGTCTGACTTTCTATAAACTTGGTTTTAAAATTCGAGACCATGTGATTAAAACCTTCATTATCATCCATCGCTGCACGATCAATAAAACTAGAATTCCCTTTTTCTAAATTCCAGCCATGTTTTTCTGAATCCCATTCAGCATTCTTAGCAAGGTGTATATTAATGAAACCCTTATCATTAAAATCAACTATGACTAAGTTCGTCAGTAAATCTTCTTTGATTGATTTAGCATAAAATATTTGTTGAACTTCTTTGTTCGGGTAGTGCTTAGTGTAGGTGAAGCTTTTAACTTCTTTGCTTTCTCTTTTTTTTGCAGATTTAAAAATATTATCGTTGAGTGGCGCAGTTATAGGGATTAAAATCTCAGCGATAATAAAACAGCTCAGTACGCCGATTAGACCAAAAATCATAACAGGCTTTAGAATTCGTAGATAATTCGCTCCAGCTGCTTTCATCGCAGTGAACTCTGCTTGAATTGAGAGTTTCTGAAAACAAAGAAAGCAGGCAAGTAAAATACAGATAGGTAAAATATTTAAGGCGATTTTTGGAATATCCAAAACTAATATGAAAAAACCAGTGTACCAAGGGTAATCACCACTAGCTAGTAGTTTGAATATTTGTTTAAATCGATCTATGCCGAGCCAAACCCCCGCTATAATGCCTCCAGCACTTAAGAATGGCAAAACGAATTCACTAAATATATAGGTGTCAATTCGTTTGAGGTACCTAGTCGTTAAGGGCTGCAATATAGTATCTTTTATGAGCTAGGTTTATCAATTCAAGATTAGTTCTTGTTCTTGAAGAGTTTTTTCTATCTGAGTTATAGATAGTGATTCTTGAAGACGTTTAATAGAAGCTAACATCTCTAATTCTGAATCAAGTCTATTAATATATTTACCTACTCCAATACCGTGTGCGCCAGCTGTAATAGCAAGAGCTGCTGTATCAGGGCTTATGCCAGAAGCTGTAAGTATAAAGGTCTTCTTAAGATTTTTACTAAGCTCGATAGTGTTAGACAGCGTTAGCATAACTTTCTGAAGAACGCCAAGCGTATTAGACGTGTTAGCATCTGTTGGTAAAGATCCTTCAGTCTGAATAATCTCTACTCCTAGATTTTCTAAATCTGTAGCTAATTTAACCTGCTCATTAATATTTAAATGACCTGGAACAGTTATGGAAAGCATGGTTCCTTCTGTTTTAATTTCTGTAAGTTCTTTAGCAAGTGAAAGAACTTCAGCTGCTGATAAGTAAATGCCTTCTTCATAAAGAGCCTCGAAATTACCAAGCTCAAGTATGTCAGCTCCAAGTTCTTGAGCTCTTTTTAGTTCTTCAACTTTAACTGATGAAACCACAAGAACAGTATCTTTTAGAAGCTCTCTAACTGCGATGATAATATCCTCTCTTGCGGAAATATCTATCGCTGTAGCATTAGTAGCTTTTACTGCATGAGCTATTTTTAAAACTTTTTCTTTATCAAAATTATTTATACCAGAGATTATTTTTAAGAATGATCTAGTCTCAAGTGACTCTCTGATTAGGTTATATCTAAAATTCTTTTGGCTTAGCATGGAAAAATTATATCACAGGGGAAAAGAGTGTCTTTAAAAATATCCTTCTTTCTTTTTATCTTCCATTGAGCTGTCTGAACCTAAGTCTATGACACGATTTTCACGTTCAGATTTTTTTGCTACCTTCGCTTCGTTGATGATTCCATCTATATCAATCGCAGATGATTCTATGGCTCCAGTGCAAGGCATACAGCCGAGCGAGCGGAATCTGCATTTTAAAACTTTAACTTCTTCTCCAGCACGAGGTTTTAAATATTCTTGGCTATAATCTACAGGTATAATAATGCCATTACGAATAACTACTTCTCTTTCTTGAGCGTAGTAAATAGGCACTATTGGAATACTTTCAAGTTTAATATATTCCCATATATCAAGCTCAGTCCAGTTAGACAGAGGAAAAACTCTGATACTTTCTCTAGGACTGATTCTGGCATTATAAATATTCCATAACTCAGGACGTTGATTCTTTGGGTCCCACTGTCCGAAACCATCTCTAAAGGAGTAGACCCTCTCTTTCGCTCTAGATTTTTCTTCATCTCTACGAGCTCCTCCGAAGGCAGCATCAAAACCATGTTTATTTAAGCCGTCTAAAAGACCAGCAGTCTTTAGTGCACCGCAGCAAGTGGTAGTCCCATATTTAAAGGGATTCATATTATTTGCGATAGCATCTTCATTACGATTAATAATTAACCTAGCGCCTAATTCTTTAGCAAAAGAATCTCTAAATTCATACATCTCTTTAAATTTATAACCAGTGTCTATATGCATTAAAGGGAATGGAATAGCTGCTGGATAAAAAGCTTTACGAGCTAGGTGCAGCATGACTGAGGAATCTTTACCCACTGAATAAAGCATTACAGGGTTTTTAAACTCTGCGACTACTTCTCTAATGATATGTATGCTTTCAGCTTCGAGTTGTTCAAAGTGGCTGAGAATTTTGGGTTCCATAGTCTGCATGGGTGCTATTTTACCATGTAGCAAGCCCCTGATAATATTAGGCGATTGTTGAAATTCTTTTATCTCGGTAGCCTTCTGTTAATAAAGGCGTGCAGGTTATCCATCTGCATATAGGGATTAGTTTTTTTCTGGTTACATAGTTCATCACAGTGCAAATGATGGTAGTTATGACCAGGAAATATCATGGTGTGGTCTGGTAATTTCATTAGTTTATGATGAACAGTATCGAACATCGTTTCGACATCCCCGCCAGGTAGATCACATCTGCCACAGCCATCTAGAAAAAGTGTATCGCCAGCTACTAAATTGCCATTTACGAGAAAGCACTGAGAACCTGGTGTATGACCAGGTGTATGTAAAAAATCTATATGAACATTTCCTACGTCTAAATTAAAAGTCGCATCGACTTCTATAATGTTTTCACCAATTGGTTTATAAAAGCTAGCTTCTTCTTTAGAGACATAGACTGGTATGTCATGAGTTTCTAAAAGTTTATTAATACCATTAGTATGATCTGGGTGACCATGGGTGATTAAAGCTCCTTTAATAGTTAAGCCAGCTTCTTGAGCTTTATCTCTGATGAAATTCACATCCCAAGCTGGATCGACTACGACTATTTCTTTAGTTTCCTTATCGCCGATGAAATAGATGTAATTAGCCATGGGGCCAAGTTCAAACTGCTCAATCAATAGGGGGCTTGCTTTGCTCAGGGTATTTAATTCTGTCATGATTTCTACTTTTCCAAACTTTTACGAAAGAGTCTTTTATTAATTCTAATTCCTCTGGTTTTAAATTAGAATTTCGAAGTTCACCTTCATTAACTCTAGCACTGATGATCTTCGCGATTTTTTCTCTGACATCATTTTCACTGTTAAGTTCTTTTTCACTTTTTAATGCTGCTTCAGCAGAGTCTGCAATCATCGCAATACCAGCTTCTCTAGAATTAGGAATAGGACCAGGATATTTAAAATCCATAATATTAATATTAGATTTTCCATATTTCTCTAAAGCTTTCACATAGAAATAATTAGTGACGGTAGTTCCTTGATGCATCGGAATGAAATCTATAATGGCTTCTGGTAATTTATGTTTTTTTGCTAATTTAACGCCTTCTGGCACATGAGCGATTATTATTTCAGCTGATTTTTTAGGGTCATCTAAAGTCGTATGGGGATTAGGTTTTCCTAGATTGTTCTCTATGAAATAATCCGGATTATAGGTTTTCCCAATATCATGATATAGAAGACCGACTCTGATCAGTTCTGTATTAGCCCCTATGGCGTTAGATGCTTCTTCAGCATAGCGAGAGACATTTAGCGAATGTTCATAAGTACCAGGTGCTTCTTCTTTAAGTTTTTTGAGTAATGACTGATTTGGATTAGATAGTTCAGATAAGCGAAATGGCGTTAATAGTCTGAAGGTGAATTCTAAATATGGTAAGACTGCAAGTGCTATTAGACCAGAGAGTATTCCACTTAAAGCATATAATGCTGTAATGACTAGGACTGTACTTACACTAAAGTTTTTTACAGCTATTAAGACGGAGAATAAGAATACTAAACCCTGACAGAGAGCTATTTTGGTTCCAGCATTTGCTAAATCTTCTCTTTGGTGAGAGTGTTTGGTTAAATATATCGCATAAATAGAACCAGCTAAAAGAGGTAAAACTTGCCAGAAATTTAAATCAAAGCTGTACATTAGGAAAAAGTTCATTAGTAATGAACTGAATAGAGCAAGCTTAGGTAGATAGAATACGGTTAATAATATCGGTACTAGAGAAATGGGAACTATAGCTAGTTTATTTATCCCCCATAAAGAAATAGCAGATATCACTGCCTGAGAGCCAAGTACTACGGTGAATATCATGGCGAGTCGTTGGACACTATATTTCCTCTTCTCTATTAAGAAAATATATAGGCTCATTAAAAATACGGCTATATAGACGATGCCGAGGTATTTTATTTCTAAACTCCAGTCAGCTTCTGGTCTGAGCAGGTTTAAATTTTTCATATAGTAATAGTTTTTCTCTGAGATTTTTTTACCTTTTTCAGCTAAAACTGTTCCTGTCGGTAATTTTACGTAAATGTCTGAAACTGAGGCTAGGGCTTGATTCTCAAGGTCTTCTACTTTTTTCCAGTCTATCTTTATATTAGGGCTAGTGGTATTAAGAATAATTTTTTTAGTTAAGTCAAGCTCTAAGCCTCTTAAGCTCGGGAAGAGGATCTCTATATTTTTAGTGATTTTAGATTTTGGGAGACCGTTTACTATACCGATATTTAAAAGTTTTTTCTGTACGATAAAAAGCCTATACAGGAATTCTTTTTTGTCTGTGAGCTTTTGTAGGTCAAGAAAAAAATTAGCACCAAGATTCTTAATTACTTTTTTTTCATTTTTAAATTCAAGGCGGAAGCGTTCTATCTCTTTTAAAAAGTAATTTTTTTCAAAGCTACTAAGATTACTAATAGCCAGAATTATTTTTTCATAATCTGAATTGATAAATTCACCAGCAGAGGTGTTGCCATCAAGAACTGCTTGAATTTCTTTGAATTTATGATCATTTAATTGTATTAAAGTCATCTGCATATGAATACCTATTCTGCTTATAATCGGCATTTCATAAGATTTCTGTCCGCTTAAGGTAGACTGGATGACTTTTACGTAAGTTTTTAATTCTTCTAAACTTTTCTGTGTTGCTGTATCATCTACGGTTAAAACCTCTTGGTTATTAAGGTTATAAATGGACTTAGTCTTAGTCTCTTCCTTAAGCTGGTTTGTGGCTACTTCATCAAGAACTCTTACACCTTTTTCTAAGACTACGCTTATAGGGCTTACTTCTTTTACAGAGAGTAATGGCTTGTACCAAGATCTGACGCCCACGAGTGAGGTGAAAATTAATGAACCAAGCAGTATAATCAATACTTTGAAAAAAAGGCTAGGGAGGTTTTGTTTTAATGGCATTAATTACAGACTCAATTCTAAATTATATTGATACTAGCTCAAAAAAGCTAATTACAATTGTTGGACCTACCTGTACTGGAAAAACCGATATAGCTATAGAGCTTGCAGAAAAATTTAATACAGAGATTATTAACGCTGATAGTCGCCTGATTTTTAAGGAAATGGATATAGGTACGGCTAAGCCCTCTGCTGATGAATTAAAGAGAGTGGAGCATCATTTGGTGGATCTTAAATCGATTACAGAAGCTTATTCGGCTGGTGATTATCAAAAGGATTTTGATAATGTAGTTAAAAATATATGGAAGCTAGATCCAGAAAAGAAAATTATAGTAGTGGGTGGCACTGGTTTATATATTAAAGCTGCTTTAGAAAATTTAGAAATGCCCGCAGTGAATACTAATCAAGTTTTAAGGGATGAGCTTAACCAAAAATCTTTAGATGAGCTTTTACTGATGCTTAGGGAAAATGATTCAGAGGCTTCAAGTTTAATAGATATTCAGAATAAAGTGCGGGTGATTAGAGCTTTAGAGTTAGTTATGAGTACGGGACAACCTTTAAGTGAGCTCAGAACTAAAAGTCGAGAAGCTCGCTATGATTCTCTTTATATAGGTTTAGATTTTAATAGGCGTGAGGATCTTTATAATTTAATCAATGAAAGGGTTTTACGTATGATGGAGTATGGTTTGGTTGATGAAGTCAAGGCTTTAATGAATAAATATGGCAGAGTAAAGACTATAGATAGCACTATTGGCTATAGAGAGGTTGCTGATTGTCTTTCAGGGCTTATAAGTTTAGATGAAGCTGTAAGTGAAATACAGTTAAGAACTAGAAGGTATGCGAAGAGGCAGATGACTTGGTTTCGGGCTAATCCAGAGATTCAGTGGTTTTATCGTTGATCAGTCTTTTGAAAATCTGAATATAGTAATCATCTTCGATGAAAACATAGCGATTGTAAATTAAGCTTTTACCGTCTGGACTCCAGTGTACGCCATTGATTGGCACTTCTCTTTCACTGTATCTCTCGCCAATGCTAGTAGTACTACCATCTTGAGACCACTGCAGAACTCCATTTTCTGCGTTAACTAAATATATCTGGTTGTTAGATACTACTGAAATGTAATTATCATCAGGGCTAAGATTGAATTGTGATTGGACAGAGTATTTAAAATTCGTTATTTGTTTCAGAGGCTGATTTGTGATTATATTTTTAGTATTTTTAGCACTGCTCACTGAGTAGATTTGAACGATACCTTTATCATCTTTCATTAGAAAGTAAATTTGACTTCCATCTGCTGAGCTGCGTAGTCTGAAACGTGGTCCCTGAAGCCCAGGATGTTTTCTCTCTGTAGTAAATGTAATTCTTCTTTGTGTGAATCCTGCTGGTACATTAGGTCTGCTATTTAAACTCCCTTCTAGTGGTTTATCTGCAAGTGATTGAGTAATATCATTTGGAATATCTGCTATGAAAACTTCTGTAACTAAAGTTCCATCTTTTGAGCGGACATTTCCTTGAAAGGCTATGGCTAGTGCCTGATGTGAACCATCTTCTTTTATATAGCCATTTTTTCCCAGCCAGCATTCATCGAAAGCTCGCTCTATTTCATCACTACCGAATTTAGGATTTTCTGTAACTTTAGCTGCGACTACCGCAAAGTAAGTTCCTCTAAAATTCTCTTCATCGCACGGTTGCCGAACTCCAATTTCTGCATTTTCGCCTGCCTCATGAATATTCTCTATCATTGTCATCACGCCAATAGTTCTCAAGTCTTTTCTTTCACTTAAAGGATTTTTTTCTAAACATTCCATAAGATAATCGTTGTAGGTAAAGCTAATCCACTTGCCATCACTACTCCAAGTGTGAGCATGAGTTCCGCCTCTTAAAGCTCCTTTGGTAAGTGGTTCTTGAATATTCCTACCTTCTGCATGATGGCACTGTTGCAGAACTCCAATTTCTGCGTTTTCGCCTGCCTCAAGATCCCCTGAAATAATGGCTCCAAACCTTCTAGTGAAGCTGTAGGGCTTTTTTTTATCGCAATTTAAAAGACCATGAATGAAAATGATGCTGTCGCTTACTGGATTCCAAGCTGCCGCACCCACTCCAGATCCATAAATGCTTTGATTTTTAGTTTTATAGATCTCTATAATTTCTTTAGTCGCAATATTTAATTTAGAGATACTCCCTGTACGGCTTATATGAGTGTCATCATTGCGAGTATCGAAGACTAGCCACTTACCATCTGGGGAGAAGATTTGTGTGGCATTTAGAGTGTGACCGTGTTTCCCGTTTGTTAATTGTATTTCGTGCATTGTTTTTTATGAAGTGCTGTTAATTTAAAATCAAAATAGTAGCGATTAAAATCAGCACAGTGCCTAAAAATTTAAATTTATTTACAGGCTCTTTGAAAATTAAAGCACCGATGAATAAGTTAGCGATTAGAGAAACTCCTCGCTTACCAGCTTCTACTAAGCCTACATAAGAAATTTGATAAGCCATAAACTGCAAGACCATGGCAACTGAGACATTTATTATGCCTAGTAATAAATGCCAGTAAGTGCTTGGTATTTGGTGAAACTGTTTAGCTGAGGGTGACTTATCTGTAATGTTGTCTCCTTTGCTGTCATTATCTTGCTGCTCTACTGCTAGAAATTTAGTACTACCCCAAGGGCAGGTCTTCGAAAACAAGCGAGCTATGCTAAATATAATTCCGCAGAGTAACGCATGATAAAGGGCGTGAGATATAGGGTTCGTAGCTTGCATAGCAAGCTTGTCAAAGGGTATAGCGAAAGCCCAGAGAAGAGAAGTCATAATAACTAGGATACAACCCTTTTCGTGGGTTAAGTCTTGGTAGAGGGTTTTAAATAATCCTAAAATAGAGTTTACTTTCTTGCCCTGATAATTAATCATAAGAGAGGCTAAAACTAAAAGGATTAATCCTGGAAATTGAATTGGGGAAGGGTTTTCCTTTAATATTAAGCTGCCAAATATTACCGTGAAAAAAGGCAGAAAAGACAGAAAAGGAATGACACTGCTGAGCGGTGAAACAGAGAGGGCTTTAGTTAGTAGAAAGGTTCCTGCTGAAGCGAAGCCAGCAGTCATAAGACCAGGGAAAATATATTCATGACTGTAAATTAATTGCTGAGAAATAAAGCCGTAGCTTAGGTAAACCACTGCTTGACCAAATTCCAAGAAAATCACCAAGGGCAAGGGTTTTATTCTTTTCACTAATATTTTACGTATGAAATCGTAGGGGAGCCAGAGGCAGCCGATAATGCTGATTAGATAGAAGGGGTTATTCAAAGCTCTGTTGATTTTGTAAACTTTACCTATATATTCTAATCCAAGTGAGGAAAAAATGTATGCTACATACATTTTTTCGGGAAAACGCAAATTGTAAATTTTCAGAGTGAAAATATTTCATACTAAATTTCATGTCTGATTTTAAGCAAGTTAATGAATTCAGAAAAGATTTAATTAAATCCCTTGCCTATTGGTGTTTTAGCCCGCTTGGAATATTAATCTTAATGTTTATTTTTGACCGCCCACATTGCCTAAATAAAATTCAAGTAATCGATATTGCTCTTATATTGCTTTTTTCCTTACTTGGATTAGAATGTATAAGTAAGGTCTATAAAATCAGCTTAGAGATTGACAAAGAAAAATATCATGATAATCATTAGCCAAGAATTAGAAGAAGCCATCAAATCATCAGCCATTATCATAATGGCAATTTCAATCTATTACTCGATTCTTTACATAGTCCGAGATAGAACAGAAGAAAACTTAAAGCATAAGAAATAAGTTAACCTCTTTCAAAACAAAAAGTCCCTTAATTTTACTCAAGGGACTTTTTGTTTTAAGTGAAATTTTTAGAAACATTTCTATAAACTATACAGCCACTGGCAGCTT
>RFQS01000044.1 GCA_009924885.1 Pseudomonadota bacterium
GCATTTGCGAGTTTAAAAAGTATTGATTGTAAATGAATATAATTCAGCTGAAAAAAATAGCCCAAAAATATGCAAGTGCTCTTGCAGAGCTTTCTCTTGATGAATTCGTAATTTCTGAGTTGAGTTTTATTGAAAATTTAGTGAATCAAGAGAAAATAGTAACGTTTTTAAGAGATCCGAATATAGAACTTAAGCAAAAAGAAGAAAAACTTTTAGCTGCTATTTCTGATTACGTGTCGAAACCAGTTCAGAGTCTTGTTTTATTATTGCTTAAAAAAAATAGAGCGAATGTCCTTCCATTTTTATGTCAAGTTTATAAAAAAATATATTATCAAGCCAAAGGTATTGTTATTGTGAATGTTTCAGCACCAACGCCATTAGATTCTGGTGAACTCGCTCTTTTAAAGACTGAGCTTGAGAGATTAACTTCTAAGATGGTTCAGTTTGGAGAAGTTTTGCATGATAGGACTTTACTTGCGGGCTTAAGTGTTACTATCGATGATAGAAGAATAGATTTTTCGATGAAAACTGCTCTTCAAGCAATAAAAAAAGATTTACTAGCAAACTTATGAGCATATTTATTGCATCTGATCACGCAGGTTATGGCCTTAAACAGGTTCTGCTTAAATTTTTAAAAGAAGATCTCTTATTAGAGGTTGTCGATCTTGGCTGTAATTCTAGTCGAGCTGTCGACTATCCAGACTTCGCCAAACTATTAGTGCGTAATGTTAAGTCTGATAAAGAAAACCGTGGAATACTGCTTTGTGGTACGGGAATTGGTATGACCATTACTGCTAATCGTACTAAAGGCATTAGGTGTGCACTTTGTCACAATGCTGAGTATGCGAAGCTCAGCAAGGAGCATAATAATTCTAATGTTATTGCCATCGGAGCTAGATTTATTGATGAAGATTCAGCTAAAGGAATAGTTAAAGCTTGGCTGGATGCTGATTTTACAGCTGGAAGACATAAGAAAAGGGTAGATTTAATAGACGCTGATTAGGATCTGTTAAATAGGTAAATTATGAAAAGGAGTGTTCTCTCAGTTCTAGTCGAAAATGAATCAGGGGTTCTTGCTCGGATATCTGGTCTTTTTAGTCGTCGTGGTTATAATATCGAAAGTCTCACAGTTGGTCCAAGTGAGCAGGAAGGCTTAAGTCGCATGATTATTGTCACTCAAGATGACGTTGAACAGGTTAAAAAACAACTTAATAAACTGATTAATGTTATTAAGATAACTGATTTAAGTGAATTGCCTTATGTTGATAGGGAGCTTGCTTTAATAAAAGTCTCTTCTAAACAAAATAGAGCTGAGATTATTGAAATTGCAGATCTTTTTCGTAGTCGCATTATTGATGTCGCAGAAGATTCATTAGTCGTAGAGGTTACTGGTGATTCAGAGAAGATTAATGCTGTTATACAATTAATTTCACCTTTCGGAATTAAGGAAGTAGCAAGAACTGGTTCTGTTGCTCTTCTACGTGGTAAAAAGTTTAACTAATTCATATTTGTCACTAAGATTTGATTTAGCTTAACTAAATCATAATTCTTTTGTGATTTAGTACTCATAGTCTTAAGAAGAGGAAATCTGAGGGAAAGCCATGAGTGAAATCAATATTGATGCTTTAAGGGAAATAACTTTTTCAAGGCTCAAGGATGAGAATTTTGATAATTTTCTTGATGAAAAGAATAAGGACGCGAATATAAAACAGTATAGGTCTTTAGAGTCATCGCATGTAGCTCTTAAAACAGATGTTGAATCTTCGCTGCAGTTTATTTCTGCTTTAAATCAGCTTGCCGTTCTTGCAGATAATATGGCTGATGCCAAAAAAAGGGAGCTAGACAAGGGTAAGCAAGATGAGTATAAAGAAAAATTTGAGAAAATACAGAAAACAATTTTAAATCAAATCGACATACCAGAAGATTTTGTTCAATTAATTCAAGTTGCCTCTGCTGGTGGTATTGATGCTTTACGTGATGTCGCTTCTTGGGCTAGAAAAACCGCAAAAGATATGCGTAATGATGAGGAGTTAAACGAGAAGATTGAAAAACTTCAAGATCAACAGAAAAGACTGGAAGGTCTTGGCAGGGCGATTTTCAAGGATGCTTCTGTAAATGAAGAAAGATTTGATCGTTATGCACTTTTAAAAAAAGCTTTTAGAACTAATTCATCGGAGGAGGAGTATAGATTGCAGTTAGTTAGGTTAGAGAGAATGAGAGAACAGGAGGGAATGTAATATGAATGGGATGATTACTGGAACGGATGTAAAGGCAGTGAATCCATCCGTCAGGCATTCAGAGTGCGAGTTTTTTGTAGAATTGAATCAGGATATCTTAGATGGTTTAGAGATGGATATGAACATGGCTTTGGCTATTGATAGTGATGCTGGAAGAGTATCGGCGGCAGCTTTAAGGACAGAGATTACGATAACTAAGTCTTTACTTGGTTTTTGGAGAAACGAAGCATCTTTCTGGAAGTCGGAGATTGATGAGAATAAGAAAGATATTCAAGCCACAAATAAACTAGCGAGTGGTTCAGGCTAAGGGCTAATTAACTAATCGTTCTAATTAGGTAGGTAAATTATGAGTTCTATTGATCCGACAATAAGATTATCACAGACTCGGTCACTGATCGACTCTGTACAGCAGGAAATATACCATCTAGAAAATCTTATACAGGATTTTTTAGAGTTGGAAGGGGCTGAAGCGACTGAGAGAATCCAGGCTGGTGATACTATTACGACTAGGAATACTGCTAAAAGTGCTAGTGAGACTAGTGAAGATTTTCAAAATTACTTGGCATATAAGCATGATTTCAGTCCTTATGATCAGCATGAAGTTCTTAGAACTATTGCTTATGATGCTGGATTAATTAAGGAAACGCATGGTGCTTGGACAGAGTTTTCCAAGGATTCAGGGAGTTCAGCTGTTACTAGGCAGGCCATCGCTGTTTTAAAAGCATCTTTAGGTGCTTTAAGAGTGGAGGAATCCTACTGGAATAAAGAACAGGACGAGCAGCAGAAAATGCAAAAAGAGACGAATAAGATGGCTACACTGTAATCTCTTTATTTGACGGCCCATAATCAAAAATAAAGTTTTTTATTACTTCCTTAAGTTAGCTATACTCTGATTTGTGCTGAAAGTGAATAAAGTTTTTTTGGTTACTGGTGCAACTGGTTATCTGGCTGCTAATTTTTTAAATTTTATTCAAGCGTCTCGTCCTGATTTTTTTGAAGCTTATGATCAGATTTTTTTGTTTGATAGGCACTTAAAGCTTTCAAGGTTGGATCTTGGCATTTTAGAAAATAAGAAGATCAAAAAAATCGCTTTTGACTTGTCTCAGGTGGAAGAATTCACTTGCTCACTAGAGAGCCTGCTTATCAGTGCTAAGAGCGATTCATTGACTTTGGGTAAAGGTCTTGATGAGACTTCGGTATTTAATTTAGAAATTTTACATTTCGCATCATTGAATAATTTAGAATTAGAAAAGCTTTTCATTAAAGGATTTCAAGAATTCGCTTTAAAAACTAATTCTCTAATTAAGTTTATATATTTATCTTCCTCGGCTGTTTATGGCGAAAATGACTCAGAGCCATTAATTCCGAGTGATGAAAATGATTTTTTAAAACCAATAAGTGCTTATGGTATTTATAAAATGCAAATTGAAAAATTTATTCAAGAACTGTTTCTAAAGTGTTTTTTAATAATTAGGCTAGCGAATCCTTATGGAGGCGAGTTTGAATGCAGGGGAGTATATCAAAATTTCAAACAACAGCTCATAAATACAGCTATGGATGAAAACTTTACGGTGAAAATCAATGCAGAAGCTGAAAGGCAAATAGTTAGGGACTTTGTGAATATAAGAGACTTTTGTTTTATGTTAATAGGGTTAATAGAAGCAAATGCCTGTGGCATTTATAATGTCGCAAGTGAAAAAGTTACTTATTTAGAAGATTTCGCAGAGAGCGTAAAAAATGACTTACTTAATAATTCTTTACTGGATTTGAGTTTAAGCCAAAAAAAAATCCATATAGAATATCAAGGTTTTAAGCCTGCTGATATTAAAGTCTCTCATCTATCAGCGAGGAAGCTAAGAGACTGCCTGCAAGCTCATATCTCTGCTTAGAGACCGCCCCGCACACAATTCCAATCTCTGCCTAATTCTTAAAGGCTTTATGTGGCTGCCCTTCGATATGACCACTTTGAGTAACTTTTACGAATTCAGCTACTTCTTGTAAGGTCTTAATATCTCTAGCACCACTGTAGCTCATGCCACTTCTTAAGCCCTTTACTAGTCTTTCGATAATGTGTTTTACATTACCTCTATATTTAACCGTAAGTGAAATGCCTTCTTCGTTAAAATCTTCTATCCCAAAATCACTTTGAGCTGGAATAGATGCCATACCTCTATAGCTTTTTACCATTTCTTCATTTTCATTTCTGAAAACAGTTCCAGGAGTTTGTTTGCAGCCAGCAAATAAAGATCCCATCATCACGGCGTCACCACCAGCTGCTATCGCTTTAGTTAAGTCACCATAGTATTTAATACCGCCGTCAGCAATTATAAATTTTTGACTATTGGGATTTGCTTGCTGGAAATCTTTCTTCGCCTGAAAAGCTAGTTTGATAGCTGAGAGTTGAGGATAGCCAGAACCAGTTTTAATTCTAGTGGTACACACTGAACCAGGACCAACACCGACTTTTACGCAATCCGCGCCCCATTTGAATAAATCATAAGCACCTTGGTAAGTGCAGACATTACCTGCAATTATTCCGATATCTGAATAAAGTTCTTTTAATTTTTGGATACATCTTTCGACAAGAAGGTGATGACCGTGAGCTACATCTATACAGAAGTTTCTAATACCTGCTGTATAAGCAGCTTTGACTCTTTCGAAATCATTCGCACCGATTGAAACGATGAAAGGAGCTTTAGGATTGACTTTATGAGTTACTAATTCAGCGTTGTAAAGTTCAATTTGCTCAAGCATACTTTCGATACTGAGATAACGATGAAGTATACCAACACCGCCATGTTCCATCATGCTAAAAGCCATTTTATGCTCGGTTACTGTATCCATATTCGCAGAGACGAAAGGAACGTCAAGCGTAAAGCTTGGGAGTATCTGTGTTTTAGTGCTAACTTCAGCCCGATGCTCAATATTAGAGTATTTTGGGATTAAGAAAACGTCGTCAAAAGTTAAACCTTCAATTATATTCATTTCAGTACCAAATTGCTATGTTAGCAGAATTAGGACTAGCTGTTCAAGCTAAGAAGGAATTCACTTTCTTTAATTTTTATAAAGCCTTCTTCCGTGTTGATTTCCTCAATGAATTGCTGTACAAAAGGAATTATTAAAGAATTACGCTTTTGAAAAGTCTCATTAAGTTTAACAAAAATTTTCACTTGTGCACCTTCACCGACATTCTCAATTATGCCAAGTTCTTGCCCCTGCTCATTTAATACTCTAAGTTCAAAAAGGTCTTGAATGAAGAATTCATCAGCTTCTAGATCGTTCTTGATGTCTGCAAATACATAACCAGATAATGCTTCTGCGCTATTTCTATCTTTAATTTCTTTGAGCCTTAGTATAAGAAACTGTTTTGCGGGTCTAAAACTCTCTACGTGAAAATCTTGGTCGTTAATTGTAATAGTGTTAATATTTTCTAATGCCTCAAAGGAGTCTAGTAGAGGGAAAATTTTTATTTCACCTTTGATTCCATGTGCTGAAGAGACTTTAGCTATAATTCTCTTTTCTAAATTGCTTGGTTCCATTGTTTATAACATCTTACCGCTTTTGTGTTTCTCAGATTCAGTGATTTCTTGATCACTGCGTAAAATAGAGTTAACAAGAGTGCTGCAGGTTTTTAAAAAAATGGGACTGCTTTCTCCTTCAATAAAAGCCTGAATTTTCCGTTTTTCACTTGTTGGAATATGGCCATAAGTTTTATCTTTCCATGTTTTGAAGCGTTTTTCCTTTATACGAGTGTCTGCACTCAAGGCGAATTCTATGTTTGAATTGATGGCAATGGCCAGTTCTTCACCGTTGACATCGCCTTTAAAACTTAATTCAAATTTATTGAGCTCTTTGGAATATTTAACTAATGCAAGTATTTTGCCGAAATTATAGGTTTCTAGGGATAGGGCGGCTATAGAATCTGGAATGAACTCTGCATCATCATCTTCTTCATCCCCATCATTGTCGTCTTCGCTTTCATTATCGTAGGTATCTTGGTTCTTGTCCTGTCTTTCATTTTCTTCTTCTAGCTCGTCTAGGATATCTTCAAATTCGCTATCTAATGCTTTGAAGTAGAGAGGAAACGGATAGGGGAAATTTAACAGTAGGAAATTTTGCAAAGGATTATCTTCACTTAGGGCATTATGAGTATTTTCTATTTGTGCTTTAACCTCATCTTTAAGCTCGCTTTCGGATAAGGCTGCAAGTGAATACTGTAAATCGTTGTAATTGAAGTTTTTAAATAATTCATTGAAGTCAAAAAGCTCTGTAAGAGGGAGGCTTATTGATTCTTTTTTTGTGGCTTTATTCTCTAAAGTTTTTTCTTTCTGGAGGTGCTCCATTTCACCTTCCATTGTTTTAACTAGTTCCTTCATATTATCGATTTGAACACTGGAAACTTTTTTCAATTGAGGGTTTAAGTTAATGAGTTCTTCGTAGTTCATTTTCCTTTCTATATTTCCTTTCGGTGCAAGTAGGGATTTTAAGGAAGGTTTGGGCGGTTTTGATTTGCCCTGATCGTGATGATCATTTATCTGTGATTTGTCTGATTTGGAGACTAGATCAAGCTTACTTTTTAGTAAGGGGTTTTTAATTAAAGCCTTTTCCTTTTCTTCCTTCGCTTTAAATGGGGTAATTAAATCAGTATCGTCGTCTTCTGGTAGGGGTTCTGCTGAAAATTCATCTAGGTGCTTTTCACGTGAGGCGCGGGGAACGAATTTTTGAGCATCACTCGCATTTAAATAGCGGCCTTGGTTTTCCTTACGAATTTTTTTTAAATGTGTGTCTCTATGGCTATTCTCGACTTCATTTACTGAAGGTTTCGAATTTTTCTTATCAGTAGCTTTTGCACCTGAGATTTTTTTTGCTTTAGGGTCAAAATTACCAGTATATCCGCCATTAGAGTGCCCTGCCACAGGTTTTGCCATCTTCGTTACGTTCTATGAAAATTTTATGTTTCCTGTCTGTACTTAGATACCCTTCATAAATGCCTTCATCTTTTGCATTCTGTAAATTTATAAAGCGTACTTTTAGATTGCGTCGCATCTGTTTATCTATTTCTACTTTATCTTTTACTGAATAAGTTAGCCAAGCTTTACCGTCTTTTCTGATCTGAAATAGGTAATTATCAAAGCTCATATCAAGCTTTTGTTCCACTGCATCTAGGTCAGTAAATATGCGTGTCGTTTCTTTGATGCCTAGTTCTATAATAAGGTCATAAGCTCTTTTATTAGGTGTAGACATCTTAGCTGCATCTTCGCTTGCTTGAAGCTTTTTAGTTTCCTTCAGCCTGCTTATATGAGCCTTGGTTAAATCTTCTTGGACTGAAGCTTGATTGGCTAAAGTTTCGTAGAATATATTAAAGGCTTTCTCTTTATTGTCTCTTTCTAGTTCAGGATCTTTTAGTATATCTTTTGTAGCACCATCTGTGGTTTGAAGCTTTAAAGCTATATTGTCTGAAATGCAATAGCAATAAGCTAAGCAAGCTTTAATATCTTCTAATCTTAGGCTGCGGTAAGCTCTAACTATGTCTGGAGGCTCTTTCCCCTCAATGAGTTGTAGAATAAGCTCGGCTACGCTGACTTTTGTACCTTTGATTTGAGGTTTACCACTTGGACCGTCAATAATAATTCTTGATTCGGTTAAATTTTTCAAGCTCATAAATTTACTTGTCGAAACAATTATACTAGAATGTAATTTGATGCAATTTCTAGCTACTATTTCGTCCTTGCCCTTTTATATTCTTGCCACAATTTCTATAATTTGTGCTTTGGGTATGATACTTAATCCTAACTTAGTTAGGGCGGGCTTTACGTTAATCGGTACTTTTATCGGTATAGCGGGGCTTTATTTTCTTCTTAATGCTAATTTTGTAGCAGTTTCACAAGTCTTGATATATGCGGTGGGTATAGTTTTAGTCATAGTTTTTGCGGTTATGCTCTGTTCTTTAAAGGAAGAGGCTCATAATATTAAAGAGTCAGTTTTTTCTTCTAAAGCGAGAGTTACATTTGCAGTATTAATATCGTCTCTTGTTTTTGCGGTTCTAAGCTTTGTGATTCGTTCTCAAGATTGGCAGGCTATTGCGAAGTTAACTGGTGCAGAAAGGCAGTCATCTTTGGTGCAGCTTGTTGATGATAAGTATCTCTCGCAGATTGGTTTCTTAATGCTAAATAAATATATTTTGCCTTTTGAATTGGTTTCTGTTCTTCTCTTAATAGTTCTTATTGGTACTATTCTCTTAAGTAAAAAGGATATTAAATAAATTATGACAGTTACATTAGTTCACTATCTTACGTTTTCAGCACTGTTATTTTCTATCGGTCTTTTTGGGCTTTTAATTTCTAGAAATGCTTTCAGGGTTCTTATGAGTATTGAGATTATGCTGAATGCCGTTAATATAAACTTTGTTGCCTTTGCTCATTTTTTAGATCCTTTAGCGGTTAAAGGTCAGGCATTCAGTTTGTTTGTTATGGCGATTGCTGCTGCTGAAGTCGCTATTGGATTATCCTTATTATTATTGATTTATCGCAATCGTATGAATATTGATATGGATTCTTTTGCGACGATTAAGTGGTAAGGTTTTAGTTTTTTACTTATAAATTTTCAAGTCAAGATAACTTTGTATAGTCAGGGTTTAAACTTATCTTGACTAATATATCACGGACGATTTATACGCAGAGCCAAGGAAAGATTTCAAATCCCATTGCAGATAATGTAATTGCAAATTTACACGATTGTGTTTCTCCAGCTAGTCATAATCATAATGGTTCTATAACTCAAGCAGCTCTTCTTGGAGCGGCTTTTTTACATCCTTCAACTCAAATAGCTTCTGCTGCTACTGCTCCGCCAGATACTTTTAAAATCACTGATTTTCGTAAAAATTTAGAGGGGGTAATAATTACTAATGAAGCAAGACTAGCTTTAGTTAAGCAAGTTCAAGCTATATTGAGCGAAATATTAACGCAAAATGCTGATAATGAAATACTTCAAGAATCTATTGCTAAAGATGGTCATTTTAGCATTGATATCTTGGATACAAAGGGAGTTAATGCTTTTTATGAAAAAGGAGTGAATAATCTTTATATCACTACAGGATTATTAGAAAAGGTGAAAGAGAAATATACAAATGAGTCTCATGATGTTATAGCGTTTATAATTGCACATGAACTCGGGCATGCTCTAGCGGCACAGAAAAAAACTGAGCTGCAGGATAATCTTTTAAATAAGAATAATACTTGGGAGGAGGATTTTTCTGATCAAACTGCTATTCAATTGATGCATAGAGCAGGTTATGACATTCAATCAATTTTAGGTATTTTTGGTACTTTATTTGGAGATGCTGGTGATCAAAAACCTATTCCTTTCCGATATTCACATCCACATGACTCTAGTCGAGATTTATTTATATCGCAAACATATAATCAAATATATTCAAGGCAATCTGGGGAATATATATCTCCTCTTAGTAATAAACCCCTAGCAGCAGAGGTCTTTACAGAAATTGCTATAAAAGCTAAGTATGATATTGATGAGCTTAAAAGTAGAGCTCCTAAAACTCTAGAAGAAGCTTACATAGTGGCAGCGCGAGTTATATCAGAGAAATTACCACAGCTGCAAGACCTAAAGGAAGATTATAACTCTAGGTATGAATGTTTATTAAGAGAAGATGGAAACACGATAGAAGAATTTAAAGAAAAGGAGTCTAAAATTTTATTAGCAAAAGTTAGAATCCTTACAGATGAAACTGTAAACAACTTAAATAATAATATATCTGGTTTTGATTCTTTTTTAGAAATCTGTAAAATGGCTACGATGAGGAATTTTTTTAATGAAGGAGTAGTGGAGTTTGTATCAAAATATCCGAGTGATTATTACACAGAGAAATCTTTATATCCAGGGGCTCGGAAATTATCTTTGGATGAGCTGATTAAACTTGTTCATGAAATTAAGTTTGAGGAGCTTGACCTACAGGTAACACCATATAAAATACAGCGTAAAATCCCAATAATCAGAAAAGAAATGAGTAATCAATTCTTTGAATTGATTAATGGTAAAGAAGGTTCGTTTGCAGTTGAGCACACTAATATGCTATATCAGCACGGAGTCAAAAAATTTGGGTCATGGGAAAATCCATACACTATAAAAAACTCTGAAGTGAATGAAGTTTTAGGGATTTTTCATAAACTTGCTATGGGTGATAGTCAGCTTTCGTTGAGATTTGAAAATAATGATGATTTTATTACAGAGTTTGAGAAATACTTGGATAATAATCGATCTAAGCCTGATTTAATCAATGGGGTTCTTCTATGTATGAAAAATACTAGCCTGACTTTTCTTGTAGCAGAATCTTCTCTTCTGAGAGAGTATTTCCTTAATGATTTAAAACTAGATCCAAAGGCTCTATTCGCACATTCACTATTATATTCTTCACCACTATTCCATCCAGAAGTTTCTCGGCAGTTCTCGACACAAGATCTTTTAGATTCTCTTTTTAAAACTAAAGATTCTGATCAAATTAATTTTCTATTAGCGGTAATAGAAAATCAAACATTAGATATACAAGATGCAAGAGCAGTTGTGGATTATGTAGAATCTCTTGGGGGTGATGATTTTGATCCAGTGATGCATCGGCAACAATCCTTAAGGGATATTTATTATAATTCATTAAATCAACCTGGATTAGCGATAGTTGAATCTGATATAGAAAAATCGAAAAGTCTTCTGTTATTTAATACTTACAACGAACCTATTGGCTATTCTGATTTAGTTTTAAATAATTTATTTACTTATATTAATTCGAGTAACGAAGAGGGGCTAGCCAATCCTGCACGAGAAATTAAAAAGCAGAAAGATTCTTCAGATATATTAACTTATATGTATTTTCAAAAAATAATTAGCCCTGAGCTGCAGTTAGATGGGGCGGGAGTAGATAAGCTTATGAAAGAAATTGGTTCGAAGCTTATAGAATCTCCACTATATTCTGACTTTGATGGGCATCCAAGCGTTGCTTACCAATACTTTGTGAGCAGTGAGATTTTTCAAAAAGATCAAACGCTGCACATTTCCTGGTGGAGTAGTAGTTTACGACGAGAGTCCACAGTATCCACAGTAGGAGAAATTTTTTTAAATGAAATTGAACCAAAATTAAAAAACTTTATGCACGATGATAAATCTTTTAAATTTTTGCTCAGCGTTGTTCCTAGTGTGTTGGAGATACCTTTATTTGAGGTATACCTAAAGCAACAAGATATTCACAGTTTTGATGAAAACAGTCTTTTAAGATTCAAAGATTTATTGGCTTCAAACAGGAAGATAGATTTGTCAAAATCCAATATACTGTCAGATATACTGGAAACCCCTGGACTTATCTTTTCAGAAAACAGAGGATTGTCCAGTATTAGTGA
>RFQS01000045.1 GCA_009924885.1 Pseudomonadota bacterium
GCATTCTTGTGCTCATCTTTCTTTTTATCTTCGTGAGATTGTACCTCTGCGATAACTAAAGTTGATTTAGCATGGTTAACTGCACTTACTGTGACACCAGTAGCTACTGCTAAAGCAGTTAAAGCAAGTAATGAGCCTTTAATCCATTCTACTACATTAAGTTTTTTCATCAATTTCCTCCGTTTGTGGAATGTACTTCCAAAGCTTTTCATTCCACATGTTCTGACTCCATTATCAAAATTTTAGTGAAATAAAAATCACCTTAAAAACTTAAGCGATATTTCTATAAAGATCTGCTGAATTTAGGGCTGAATTTTTAGTATCTTCCACGGAATTTATAAGCTCATCTAGGCAGTTCAAAAGATTTACTTCTCTCTCTGTCACTAGTTTATTCTCAACAACTAAAGAATTTAGATTCTCTTGAGCTTTAACGAAATTCAGCTCGCCCTTAAGGTAGCTTAAGGCAGTATTGAATATATTCATCGTATTTAACGAATCAATTCCTAGAACTACATAGAATTCTTTCAATGAATTGATCTGTTTAATTATTTCTGACAGTTTTTGACCATTTGGGTTGATCATGATTTTCTCCTTTTTTGATTGTACCCTAATGACTACAGTATTGTGCAGAAAATCAAGCCTGTCTATAGTTGAAAATTAAATATAACTAATACTTGGAACTATTTCTGATCCCAATGTTAAAGTTTTATAATGTTAAGGTTTCTTAACCTTCCATATAAGAATCTATCACAGTTCTGGGTATTGGTAAAGGGTGAAATGGCAGTTTAGTATAAAATATCTTTGTGAGTGAAAATAAATTAAGAATTCTTACAGGAGACAGACCAACAGGGCCTTTGCATTTAGGCCACTATGTAGGTTCACTTCAGAATAGGGTTATATTACAAAATCAAGGCGAATACCAGCAATATATACTAATCGCTGATACTCAGGCTTTGACTGATCACTTTTCAGAGCCATTAAAAGTACAGGAAAACATTCTGGAAGTAACTATGGACTATCTAGCTGTAGGTATAGATCCTAATCTCAGTACGATTTGTGTGCAGTCTCTCTTAACTGCACTCCCAGAGATAACTATGTATTTTTTAAATTTACTTACATTAAATCAAATTGAAAGGAATCCGACAGTTAAAGAGGAAATTAGACAGAAAGATTTCGGGAACAAAATCCCAGTCGGTTTTTTAATCTATCCAGTAAGTCAGGCCGCAGATATAACTGCTTTTCTTGCAGACCTTGTTCCAGTTGGTGCAGATCAGATTCCGATGATAGAAGATACTAATTTTATAGTTAGAAAATTTAATGATATGTATGGGGCTGGCACTCTGAAAGAATGTAAGGCTAAAGTCCCAGAGCAGTTCTCTAGGCTTATAGGAATAGATGGTAAGGCTAAAATGAGTAAGTCTTTGGGGAATTATATTTACCTGAAAAGCACTAGCGATGAGCTGTGGACTCAAGTTAAGCAAATGTACACAGATCCAAATCACATAAAAGTAGAAGATCCTGGTCAGATAGAGGGTAATGTTGTTTTTACGTATTTAGATGCTTTTGATGAAAATAAACAAGAAGTCGCAAGATTAAAAGATCAATACAGGCAGGGTGGGCTTGGTGATATGAAAATTAAAAAATATCTTTTTGAGGTTTTGGATAATAAGTTTAAAGGCATCAGGGAAAGAAGGCTAGAGCTAGCTTCGGATAAAGCCCAGATAATTAAAATACTAAAAGAAGGCACTCTTAAAGCTAATGAAGTAAGCCAAGCGACTTTAAGCAAAATGAAACGAGCTATGAAGATGTTTGAGTTCGTTTAGATAATTCCAAAAGACTATAAAAACTTCTTAATCTTAACTTTGTAAAGTTAGCTCAAGGATAAGGATAGTGAATTCAAAAAAAATAGATTTTCATCAACAATTTCCTCTTCAGGATTATGTTTCAGAAGAGGTTTTTCAGCATTTTCAAAATTTTCAAAACAGTATCAACACTATTGCTCAAATAGCTAATCAAGAAAAACTTGATCAGCATTTAAGTTCAATACTTAAATTTGCGATTCAAAAAAGAAAAAATATCGCAATTATAGATGAATTCAGTACTTTTCAATTATCAAATCACTTAAATCTACCACTCAAGGAACTTTCCTTGAATAGAGATTTTCTTGAAAAATGGCTCTTGGAAGAAGAAGGAAAACTAAATAATGGAAGACCAGAAACATGAAATAATCAGGCAATGTAAAGAATATCTCAAAGCCTTTCCAGATGCGAAAAAAATCGTATTTATTGGCAAGGAACCTCAATTTAATCAGTTGGATATAAAATCTTATATTAAGATACTTATGGAAAATTATGGCTTAAGCCAAATCTCTAAATATCAAAAAAACTCCATTATAAATTTAAAATTACGTGCAAAATCTGATGAATTTATGGAGCTTTGTAGAATTAGCAGTAGGGTTGTTGAATTAGAAAGTTATAAGCTTATTGATAAAGAGCTTGTTTATAGTAGTTTTGTAGAGAATATAAATTTTTGTAGAAAGCATAATTTAAATTTCCTAGTATTTAAAAGAAATATCGAGCAGTATGTAAGTTCTTTCTGTGACGATAACTCCAAGCACCGTATTATCGGTAACGCTATTCTGAAATGGTTAGAAAATGAAGAATATACTGAAGAGCTGTTGAATAAATTTAAAGAAGCCGATCTGTCACTTAGTTATAATCTCAGGAAAATTATGAATGTTAGGCTGAAAGAGCTTTCTAGTCTTGAAGCGGAATTTTTAAAAGATAGATGCATAGATGAAATTATGCTAGATAAAATTATTTGCTCTTTATATCAGAGCGGTTATTTAAAAAATGTAGAATTAGATCAAATCCAAATTTCTAATATAAGTAGAAAATCAGATAGTATTGCAAGCCATTTAGAGAATAGTAAGCACTGGTATACAACTTTACATAGTATAAGCAAGCAGAAATTTATGCCTAGTACTTGGTTCTAGAGACCGCTGCATATGCACAGCTCAATTTTCTGCGTTTTAGCGATTTAGAAAATCCTTTACAAGTAAATCACAGTCTGTGTTAGATAAAAGGAAATTTTCTAATGCACCAGAAACTAATCGCTGACGATTAAGTTCAAACATGCAGATAGAAGCAGTTACTGATAAATTCAAGCTCTGAAGCATGCCAAGCATGGGGATTATGATGCAAGAATCTGCTTGATCAATAGCAAATTTAGAAAGACCTCTGTTCTCATTACCAAGAGCAATGGCGACCTTATCCTGGACTATAAAATCAGTTTCATAAATGGACTCTGCTTTATCGGTTAAAGCCGTGGCATAAATCTTGTAACCTTGTGATTTCAGCTCAGCATAAGCATCTTCTGTTTTAGAAAAAATTTTAAAATCTATCCATTTATTTGCTGAGGAAGAGCTATTCTTGCCAACTAGGCGAGGGTCAAATGGTCTTTCTTTATCAAAAATTATATAAAGCATCTGAATCCCGAAAGCATCGCAGCTTCTAAAAACAGCTTCTACATTGTGTTTGTCATGTATGTCTTCTAGAACTATAATTCCTTTGCGTCTTTGCGTGCAGGTATTGGTAATTTTTTCTAATCGTTCTGGGGTGGGCATTGTTAATTATTAAGCAAGGCTTAGCTGATTATTTAAAGTCTCTCTAATTCTTAAAACCTCTATTAATGTATCTTTCAGTTTATTTAAATGAATCATATTCGGACCATCAGAGAGAGCAGAACTAGGATCAAAATGAGTTTCTGCAAATATTCCCGTAGCTCCAGCAGCTACTGCCGAGCGAGCTAAGATAGGTGCATAGTGAGAATTACCAGAGGATTTATCCCCAGCAGCTCCAGGAAATTGGCAGGAGTGAGTCGCATCGAATATAGTCCTAATGCCAAGCTGTTTTACTTGATCGAACATGCGCATGTCCACGACTAAATTATTATAGCCAAAGGAATTTCCTCGCTCACAGATAAACACGTTACTGTTACCAGCTTCCTTGCATTTATCTACGATATTCTTAACCTCTGGTGGAGACATGAATTGACCTTTTTTGATATTTAAAACCTTTCCAGTAGCGCTAGCTGCGTTAATTAAATCAGTCTGCCTACAGAGAAAAGCAGGTATCTGAAGAATATCTAGTACTTCAGCAGCGGGTTTAGCCTGACTTACTTCATGAATGTCTGAAACTAAAGGAAAATGAAAAGTTTTTCTTACCTCTTCTAATATTTTCAAACCTTCATCTAGACCAGGTCCTCTGAAGCCACTAAAAGAAGTTCTATTTGCTTTATCGAAAGAAGCTTTAAAGACAGGAACTATACCCTTAGCGATACCTAATTTATAAAGATCATCAATAATAATTTTTATCTGTTCTGCGATACGCATCACATTATCGCGGGATTCTATAACACAGGGGCCAAGAAGCAGTGGGAAACTGTTTTCTTGCATAATATCTTCGGTGAAATTATATTCATGAATTGAGGGCATAATCTACTAAGGTTATCATGGGCGTGTAGCGAAACTCCAATTTCTGCGTTTTCGTCGAACTTGTTCGTTTGGCTACACGCCCATCATTAATTACAAAGCCAAATTAGCTAATTCATCCGCCCGACTATTAAATTCACGGCGTATATGGGTAAAGCTTATAGAACTGAAATGAGGCAGAAGCTTCTGTATTTGAGCATATAGCGGCTTAATATTTTCATTTTTAACCTTATAGACTCCCTTAAGCTGTTTTATCATAAGCTCGCTATCAGCATAGACTTCTATGGATTCGCCTTTGTATTGCTTAGAAAGCACTTCTAAAGCACGAATTAAGGCAGTATATTCTGCAAAATTATTAGTCTGCACACCTATCGCTTCAGAGAGGGTTAATAGTTCTTGATTATCTTTTAGAACACTGACACCAATTGACGCCCTTCCAGGGTTACCTTTTGATGCACCATCGGTATAAACTTTTAAAATATTTAAATCCCCTCCATAATAAAAATATAATGCAACTAAACAGTAGTCACCTGCTTTATTTTCTTAAGATCTAGTTTCGCTAAAGATGGAATAAAATCATCTACGTATTCTGCATTCGCCTCTTTATCAGCCTCTTTTAAAACACCAGACATAACCGCTATAACGTGAGCTCCAGCCTCTCTGCCGACTCTTGCATCAACTGGAGAATCAGTAATAAATATAGTCTCTGATTCTTTGACTTTAAGCTGCTTGCAGATAGACTTATAAAGATCTACGGTTTTGTATTTACCGCAGATGCTAGTCTCAAAAATACCATTAATAGAGAATTTTTCGATAGTCTTCTGGCTATTCTTCTCTGAATCAGAAGTATAGAGAGCGAGTTTATAACCAGCTTTAGAAATAGCTTTAATTTTCTCAATAGAACCTTCTACAGCAATAATCATATCTTCCATATTCAATTGCTCAGCTAAATCTTTATCGGATTTGCGTACATCTTGAATTGCATTTGCCCAAGTATAAGTAGGCTCTAGGTGATTTACTGCAAGATATAGACCAGTGGTAACTGCCATTCTGACCATATCTGCGGGCATACATACAGGTGAATCAGCATCTATCGATTCATCGTCCTCGTCTACTCCCATGGCTCTGATGCACATGGTTCTAACGTAATTAAAATCTTCCCATTTAGCAGTAGTATATTCAGCAAGAATCTGCGCCCTAGCCGCTATAATCCTCATCCAGAGCTGATGGAAGTCAACGAAAACGCCGTCTTTATCCAAAATTATGGCTTTAATATTATCGTAGCTTTTCATATAATATACAAAAATATAGCATGGGCGTGTAGCCGAACTCCAATTTCTGCGTTTTCGTCGTCCTCATGATCCTCATGTACGCTAGGTACACTGCGGTCATTCGTCCTCCTCAGTCTTGAACTTGTTCGTTCGGCTACACGCCCAGTATTAGAAATGGGCTTAAGCAATTGACTAGATGGTCTATTTAAATTCTAAATAAAAAGACGACTGCCTGAAACTGCACGTTGTGCAGTGGTTTCATGAAACTAATGATATCTAAAATTCTTAACTGTATTAATAAAGACCTTAGCATGCTCTGGATCGATATTAGGCAATATGCCATGGCCTAGATTTGCGATATAGCCTCCTTGAGTACCAGCTTCACCAAGCATTTGTAGAGTTCTTCTTTCAATGAAATTCTTATCACCGAATAGATAGCAAGGATCGAAATTGCCCTGAACGGCTATAGATCTAGATGTAGACGAGCTTTTATAAGAATTTAAATATTCTCTAATTTCTCTTAAATTAGATCTCCAGTCTATACTAAGCACATCAGCACCAGATTCCACCATGTAGTCAATAACGCTAGAAACTCCATTTACATATAGAGTAATTAAAGCATCAGGATATCTAGCTTTAATTCCAGAAATAATTTTTTGTTGATACGGTAGTGCAAACTGCCTGTAATCATCTCCAGATAGCACTGATGCCCAAGTGTCGAAAAGCTGAAGCATATCAGCTCCATGTTTAAGTTTCACGCAAATGTATTCAATGATAGTCTCAGAGAGCTTTTCTAGTAGAAGGTGCATAGCCTCTGGTTCTCTATACATCAGGGCTTTTATGTTATCGAAATTTTTAGAGCCGCCACCTTCTATTAAGTAGCTAGCTAAAGTCCAAGGTGCTCCAGCGAAACCAAGTACTGGAACCGCAGAGCCTATTCTTTGCTTAATAGTTCTTAAAGTTTCATAAACGAAACTGCAGGAAGACTCTATGTCACTAGGCACTAATAGTTTTTCAATCTGAGCAGCAGTTCTGATCGGTGTTCTAAATTCTGGTTTACCCGTATCGAAGCTTAAATCAGCTCCCATAGGCTCAAGTGGAATTAAAATATCAGAGAACATAATAATTGCATCCACGCCTAAAATCTCAAAAGGCTGAATACTAACTTCAGCAGCTTTATCTGGATTTTTACATAATTCAAGGAAGCTCATCTGTGAGCGAATCGCTTGGTACTGTGGTAAATAGCGCCCAGCCTGACGCATCATCCAGACTGGTGGACGAGCAGTTTTTTCTGATTTAGCAGCCTTTAAAATCAGGTCATTTTCAAGAATAGTCTTAGTCATAAGTACAGTTAAATAAGGTTAGCATAATGAGACTTATTCTTAAGGCAGAGTAAAAGATATCATTTGCTATATTAATTATGTATGTCAATTAATAGCCTTAATGAAAAGCTTAATTTAAAGCCTATCTATATAGGTGATATTGAGCTAAAAGGCCGTGTTTATATTCCGCCCATGGCTGGTTTTACTGACCTTCCTTACCGCATGGTGGCTAGAGAGTTTGACCCAGATGTGCTGATGTCTACTGAAATGCTCAGTTCTAGAGCTATGATTTACAGCGATATATATAAGTCGCCATCAGATCCTAGTAAAATGGATATTCCAGAAGGTGAGTCACTCACGGGTGTTCAGCTTTTCGGGCATGAGCCAGAATTAATGGCTTTAGCTGCGAAAATGGCTACTGACGCAGGAGCTAGATTTATAGATATTAATATGGGCTGTCCTGTTCCTAAAATCGTGAATGGTAAAGATGGTGCTGCTTTAATGAAAGAGCCAGAACTCGCTTGTGAAATAGTGAAAGCGGTAATTTCATCTACGCATTTACCAGTTACGGTTAAAACTAGGCTGGGCTGGTGTTACAGCAGTCTTAACGCTAGAGATTTAGCTTTTAAATTCCAAGATTTAGGAGTCGCAGCTTTAACACTGCACGGCCGCACACGTTCACAGAAATATGAAGGAGAAGCACAGTGGGAGCTGATCGGTGAGGCTATCGCTGGTTTAGATATACCAGTTTTCGCGAACGGTGATATTAAAACCCTGGAAGATGTTAAAGAGATTTTAGAAACGACGGGAGCAAGTGGGGTAGCCATCGCTAGAGGGACTATGGGTAGACCATGGTTTTCTAGGCAGGTAAATCACTATCTCGAAACAGGTGAAGTGCTTCCAGAGCCGAGTCATGCAGAGAGGCTTGAGCTATCTTTAAGGCACTGTAAGTTAATGGTAGATTATCGTGGTGAAAAATCTGGTACTAAAGAGATTCGCAAGCACATCGTGAAATATACTCAAGGCATTCCTAATTCATCAGAGATGCGCGCAAAGCTAAGCACTCTTAATTCCTATGCTGAGGCTGAGGATATGATTGGTGTTTTAAAAGAAAGTTTAATTAGTAAATAAAATTTGATTAAGCGCTGAAAGCTAATCTTGCACCAAGAATCTCTTCTTTTTTGTTAGATGAACCCAATGAACTCAATGAGCCATATTTGGAATCATTTCCATAGAGTCTACTTGGCATGAAAGATCCATTGGACACAGAAGCTTGAGCTACGTTGTTAGTAATACCCGGAAAAAAAATTGATTTAGGAAAATCTAAATTATCTCTTTGAGTGAAAAATCCTTCTGAGTTTCTTCTTTCAGAATTGTTTTGAGAGTTTTGAGTATATATAAATGGCTGTCTCTCACTTTTTAATACAGTCGCCTCTATTATTATGTCTGTATCTGGATCTATGAATGCTTGCTTTTCAGTTGATTTAGGTTTGACATTATTATGTCCACCAAACAAATTACTGAATATAGTATTACTTACCACCATACAGAGTACTTATTGCCAGCTTAGGTTAACCTAACATTAAGAACAAAGTTTTTTAAAAAATTTTTTGATAATAATTTTAAAAAATAAATAGGATCGTTAAAATAGCACTAATCGTATTTTAATTTCTACGAAAAAATTTAATTTTCAAGTTAAAAATTTCTAAGACAAGTAATGGTCTTTCAATGATATATTTAAGTAATCCCAATTTTCACAACTCGAAAACGCCACACATGAAGACAGTCACAGACAGCTTTACACCGACAAACCACCCCCTAAATGAAATCAACTATAAACAAGAAACCCAGAATTTAAAAGTAATTTGGGCAAAAATTTTAGAAAATCTTCCAAAAAAAATTAAGCAAACTAGTATAGAGACTTGGCTTCGTCCTTGTTCACTTATCGAAATTAATGAGCAAGAATTAGTTATCGCTGTTAAGAACGAGTTTTCAAGAAAATTAATCGCTCAAAGTTATAGTGAAGCTATACATAAATCTAGTAAGGAAGTATTAGCAGCTTCGTATAGTATCAGATTTACTACTTCATCAAAACACCAGGCTTTAACTCTTGAGGATGATTTAGAGGATAGTTCTGTAGAAGAAGATGAAGATGACTCACTTTCAGGTAAAGCTAATTCTAAAAAAATCTCTAGGGCAGTTAAAACTAATTCTGAGACTAAAGTAAGACAGAAGAGTTTCGCTGAAATTAGCTCAGAAGAAATTAATTACAGAAGAGACTACTCGACTAATCCTAATAATGGTATTTCTAATAAATTACGTTTTGATAATTTTATTTCCTGTAAAGCTAATATCGGAGCTGTTTCTTTCGCCAAGGCGATAGTAGAGAATCAGTTAGGTTCTTACTATAATTCACTATTTATCACATCTGATGTGGGTTTAGGTAAGACACATCTATTGCATGCAGTGGCTAATGAAGCTTTACGTGCTGATTCTTTTACTAAAGTTAGATATATAAAAGCTGAGGATTATGTAAATGAGTTCGTTCTATCTATAAAGAATAAGTCTTATGAAAATTTTAAAAAGAAATTTCGTAATTTAGATTTACTATTACTGGATGAAGCACAGTTTTTAGACGGAAAGAAATCCACTCAACAAGAGTTTTGCAGTAATTTTGATTCCATTATCAGTAGTGGTGGGAAAGTCATAATCGCTTCTAGTAAAGCCTTAGATGATTATGAAAAAATAGAAAAAAAGCTGAAAAGCAGATTACAGGGGTCTCTCATCGCGGAATTATATCCAGTTGATTACCAAGCTCGTATAGCGATTATCGAGAATAAAGTTCAAGCTGCGAATCTTAAAATTAGCTGTGGTCATAAAGTAGCTTTAGCAGAGAAGTTTAATGGTAATGTTCGAGAATTAGAGGGGGCATTACTGAAAATATCAGCCTTAAATAATTTTTCCGATTTAGATATCCTTGAGATAGATAGTAAAACTATCTCCGATATGTTCGGTGCTGTTTATTTAGATGAGAAGAATAATGGTATTAGTATTCAGAAAATCACTCGCTTAGTCGCAGAGAAACTTGAGCTTAGCGTTGAAGATTTACAGAGTGCTAAAAGATCTCAAGCCATAGCTCAAGCGAGGCATATAGCTATCTTTTTAAGTAATGAATTTTTGGAAATCAGTTATCAGAGAATCGGAGAATTTTTTGGTGGCAGGAAGCATAGTTCAGTTATTCACTCAATAAAAACAGTTGCGAATCAACTTAACTCCAAGCTTTCTAAGTCTAAGGACTTGAAAAAGCTTTTAGATGATATAAGATCTTCCTTAAGGGAATAAGCGTTTTATTATGGAAAGCACTAGCAAAGAAGGTATTCAAACTTTATACAGTAAAGAAAATCCCTTTATAGCTAAGCTTTTGGAGAATTATAAGCTAAATAAAGAAGGGTCAAGTAAAGATACACGTCACATAGTCTTTGATTTAGAAGATAGTGGGCTTAGTTATTCTCCTGGTGATTCTTTGTATATAGTTCCAGAAAATGATTCAGCCTTAGTGAAGGAACTTCTTTCTTTGCTTGATCTTGATTATGCTGAAGATTTTGAGTTTAACAGGTTTTTAAAAGAAGTTAATATTACGAGGCCGAGTAATAAACTTTTTAGTTTTATTGCGAGCAAGACTTCCGCTGACGGAAAGCTTCTCGGTGAGGAACTTTTAGGATATTCGACAGCTGGAGTGTTAAAAACTATTAAAGAAAAATATCCAGACTTCTCATTAACTAGTAATGAATTAGTTGAAAATTCATCAAAAGTTTTAGGCAGGGCTTATTCCATAGCTTCATCGTTAAATGCTCATCCGAGGAAGGTGGAACTGTGTATTTCACGTGTAGATGGCTTAATTAATAATCAAAGAGTTTTAGGCTTGTGCTCAAACTATATCAGTGACAGAGTTCCACTAAATGAAAATCTGACTAAAATTTATTTACATACTAATGATAAATTTCGATTGCCGCAGGACAGCTCAGCCGACATCATCATGGTGGGACCAGGTACTGGCATTGCACCATTTAGAGCTTTTATTGAAGAGCGTAATTATTTACGCCAGAGTGGTAAAAAAGTCGGCAGAGATTGGCTTTTCTTTGGAGATCAAAAATCTGAATATGATTATCTCTATGGTGAAGAATTAGAAGCTTATAGACGAGATTTTAATCTCAGTTTAGATTTAGCTTTTTCTCGTGATCAGGATTTTAAGGTTTATGTTCAAGATCGCATGAAAGAAAAATCTGAAGAAATATTTAGATGGCTAGAAAATGGTGCACATTTCTATGTCTGTGGTGATGCGCGTAAAATGGCAAAGGATGTGGATACTGCTCTAAGAGAAATAGCTGCTGAGCATGGTAAAGATCCTGGTCTTTATATTACTGAACTTAAAAATACGCAAAGATATTCAAGAGATGTATATTAGTTAAATGGTGGGAAATTAATTTCCTACCAAGACTGCTGCATAGTATGCAAAAATGCAGAAAATGGAGT
>RFQS01000046.1 GCA_009924885.1 Pseudomonadota bacterium
ATATTTGCACCTGAAACCCTCTCTCTTACTGACTTATCAATAAAACATTAAATCTAATGAGCTGCGAACTCAATACTTGAAGCCTTTTTCGTCATTTCCCATTAACTCCTTTCTGTGATTTTAATTAAGCAACAGTGCCTTAATTTACTCCCTATTAACTGTAAGTTTTCTCGGTCTGATAAAACAGTTAATAAAGCTTTTCTCGAAAAAGTAACTAAGTCAGTCCTATCACTAAGATTTCCATCAGGATTAACTTTTATCGATCTAAAAATTAGCTCATCTGTGTTCCCATGCCAGCGATCATCAAGAGCAGCTATGCCTCGATTAATAAGATTAGGAGGAATAGTTAAATCTTTCATCTGTGACTCTGGAATAAGAAGCATGGCTTCTAGACGATCACCTGAATTTGATATTAAAGGTAAAGCTCTAAATCCCTTATGCTGAGGTAGTTTTTCTAAAAAGCTGTTAGCGCGTGAAACTAAGTTAGCTCCTAAGAGTCCAGTTGCTAGATCCGTATTCGTAAAATTAGGAGAAATTTGGTTCATTTAAATGAGGGGCTATGCTTCTACATTATTATCTGCACTAGATCTTCTTCGTGTCCTTCTTCCCTCTATTGAAGTGCTAGGAGCTATATTTTCTGTAGTAGCTGAATCAGTACCTAAACTAACCTCAGATGGAATTACAACAACATCCAATATCTCAGTTTTCGTTGGGATAATTTCTGGTTGAGGTGGAATAATTTTTGGACTTGTTCCTGCTGATATCTCCTTCCATTCCTCAATAGGAAACAGTTGTCCTTGAATCTGAGGTGGAAGCACGTCTCGAATATCTTCTCGATTCAATTGCCTGACAGTGTTCCCACTAGCAGCTCGAATCTGCATATTTATATAATTTGCTTGCACTTGATCTGGATCAAGATTGGACTGCTTAGCTGATTGTTGAATCTGCTCATTTGCAAGATACGGTAACAATTCACCCACAGTAATAGCCCGCAACCCCGCTTCTAGTACTGGCTCATTCCCTACTAAAGCTCTAAGAATCAGTTCGGTATTTGCTGGAGTTTTAGGAGAGACTATTTTATCAATATCCGCCTGCGGCAAAAGAATAATCACATCATCCTGTAAAGGTAATGCCTGCATTCCATTAGAATTTTTTGGCAAATCATTAAGGAATTTTCCTACAGCAGCCCTGTCAATAATCACTGGTTCATTTTCATCACTTTTTCTTGCTCCAAGTGCACCAGTAAACCTATTTGAAATTATTCCTTTAATATCCATAATTTATTTCTCTTGAATTACAAGGAAGTGATTTAGGTTAAATTGACATTAAAAATCATTATCAAAAATAAACTGTTTTTTTGTTTGTAGATTTTACCTATGGACATACAACCTCTTCAGTTAAAGCCTCTGCCTCCTTCTCCGCCGCCACAGAAAGAAGGAGACGAAGCAGTAATAGCAAAAGGAATTTCTTTTGATACAAAAGCTATAGATAATGCAAAGGCACTAATGCAGAATCCTGATAGTCTTAAAGATGCATTAATAGGCAAACTCGTAGAAGCACCTGCCTCTCTATCGTTTAGTAATAAAGAGGGTGTGCTTGCAGCAGATATTGTAGAACATCTACTGCCTTCATTTTTAAAGAATCCTAATGAATTTTCAAATAGTTTACTGAATAATATAAGCAAAAAGGAAGCACCACAGTTCCTAGATACTTTAGAAGCAGACTCAGTGAAGTTTTCCAAAGAATCTTGGAAAGCCTTATTAGAAGATAAACCCGCCCTTAAGAATGTCTTAAAAGCCATTGATCAAGCATTAATAACAGCAGATACAGGGACTTCTAATATACCACTACTTAAACCCCTAATTGATAAAATTGGTGATGATAAATCATCTCCGCCAACTCCAGCTGTAGCGAACAAAGCAACAAATTCTAAGAAGCTTTTCACCTTTGGGAATGCTGTGAAATTAGGCATTGTTGGTCTTGCCGCTGGAACTGTTACAGAGCTAACAGGGGTAACAGATTTCACCCCATTAGGACCAAATAAAGGAGCTACTCCTCCACCAGCACAACAGGTAGTGGATGGCGAGGCAATGAAGGCAATAACTGATTTTTCTGTAAAGGATCCTAGTGAGCTTGGGAAGCAAAATCAAGAAACTATTCAAGCAAAGATTGATGGAAGTTTAAACCAATTACAAGATAGGTCAATTAGTGTGACAGCTTATTATGGAGGCACTTTAAAAACATTAGCCCTAGGAGACAAAGCAATAGGAGTGCAAGTTCAAGCAGATGTGAGAACTCCAGCTAATAATCAAGAAGGTAAGCCATCTGTGATTATCTTTCAACCAGGGGATTTAGGCACCCAAATTATAATTGCTCAAACAGAAGCACCTAGGGCAACTCCATTAAAGCAACAAAATTACAAGGTTACAGTTGTTAATATACCTCTTGGAGTTCCTGCAGAGACAAAACTGACAACAGGTAATTTAGAGCGTTTGTTTAATCAATGAGGGGTAATCCCCCCATATACTAAACAAGTGAGTGAAGTATCATAAGAGCAATGGGAAAGAGGTTCTAGCAAAAGTTAAGAGTGGTGAAAGTATACCTAGCTTAGCAAAGATCTATGGAATTGCAGCAAAGACAATTTAGAACAGGGTATCTAAGCAAGTAGATCAAGATGGATCTTTTTGAGATTAAAGCTGTTATGCAAGAAAATCCAGCATATGGCTCTCCAAGACTATCTATTGCCTTAAATGCCAACCATAAGAAAGTGGAAATGAAAGCTAATCAGTTGAAGGCTGAGATTTTCAAGGAAGTTTTCTTTATGTGGCAACTGTAATAGATATTTGTACCAGAGAAATATTAGGCTGGGAGATTAGTCCTAAGCATACTACTAATACGATGAAGCGCTGTCTAGAAACGGCTTTCAAGCAGGGCGTTCCATGAAATATCAATGAGCTCAAAAGCTTGTCTTTGGCAAAATGGATTTCAAGAATCTTACTACAGCGGTTTTAAGCTAGATTTAGGTGATGCTAATAATGGAAAATTTATATCATTAAAAAAGGTTGTCAAGCCCCCGAAATTAAGAACCAGCAGTTCCACTTTTAGAAATTAAATTAGAGAATTGAATCGGACTCATTTTAAGAGCTAAATGAATTCTAAGATTATTATAGTAATGAATCGTTTGAAAGACTTTCTCAAAGAGTTCTCCAATGCTATTGCAATATTTAAGAGAGCCTAAATCTTCTTTAAAGCCTCTATAGAAGGACTCTTGGAAACCATTCTGCCAAGGAGAAGCTTTAGCACTCATTGAAATTTTAATATTTAATTTACTCAAAGCTTGAAAATACTTATCACTACAGTATTCAGTACCTTGATCACTGTGGATAATAGCTGGAGAACTATTTTCTTTATGAATCGCATCATAAAAAGCTTTAAGTATTAAATCAGTATCATGCTTGTCTGAGATTGAGAATCCAACTATTTTTCTCGTGTAAATATCTATGAAAGTAGCTAGATAAAAGAATTTATCTTTGTATTTCAAGTAAGTAAAATCTGTTGCCCAAATTATATTTTCAGTTAATGGACTTAAATTTTTTAATAGATTTGGGTACTTATTTAGCTCTTGGCTACTGACTTTAAAAGGCTTAGAAGCTTTTCTGTGTATCTGAATTTGATATTTCTTGCAGATACGCCTTACTCTCTTTTTATTTAAATTTAAAGCAATAGCAAGCCTTCTGTAGCCATAGTTTTTATGAAATTCACGAAGTTCTAAGATTCGTTTTTTAATTTCTAAATCTTTAATTTCTTGCCTGCAAACATAGTCAAAGCGAGACACGCCAAGAGATTCGGCTGCAAATCTTGAGCTAGTCCCCGCCTTAACTGACCTTCTTAAAATTAATCTTTTTTTTCACGATTAATTACTAACATTGCTTCCGCTAGGATAATCTTCAAATCAGAGTTTTCTTTTTCTAAGCGTCTCATCTTTAGTAAATCTACTCCTGGAGTGCCTGATCTACTCAGCCTCTTGTAAATTGTGTTTGCATGAATACCATACTCCTCTGATGCTTGAGATACGCTTAAACCTCCATTCTTAACTCGATCGAGTAATGCCTTCCATTCCGATTCTTTCAATTTTGCCATAATACCCTTACCTCCTTAAAAGTGGAATATATGGTCTATTTTATCGGGGGCTTGCCACTTAGAACTTACTTCTATAGGCTACCAGCAGCTATCTAAATCCCCTGAGCTGAAAACTCAAGAAGCTCTACAAGAGGCTTGTGATAATAAGAATGTTAAAAAAAATCCATTAAAAATTTTAAAACCAGCATTCGATTTATGTCACTGGATAATAACAGCAAAATTTGATGATGAAGTACAAGCAAATTATATTTTCTTTAAAGCATTTAATTATGCCCAAAAGCGCGATTTTGAAATTCAAGATCAAAGAAAATCTTCTGATATTGAGCTTGCAAATGGAACTTTAGAAGATATTTTAAGTTCGGAAGAAATAAACAGCTCAAAAATATTTCCTAAAAATCAAATTCAAGAAGCAATCGGCAACAAAGCGTTTAGTGAAAAAGCTGTCAACATAGCTGAGTCTTTAGATTTTTACCGAGTTGACAAATTTGCGATAAAAGCTTTAACGGATAAAAGTTTTCAATCTCGTCTTTTAGAAAAGGGGTTCCAGCTTAGGGTTATTAAAAATTATGTAGACCAAAGACTAAGAATCTTTTTCCAAGACAAACACAAAAATGAAGTCGGCAGCCAAAATCTTTATTTTGCTTTACGAAATTTTATTAGCTCTGGGGGCGATGACTTAATAGATGAATATTTTAAAAGTGACAAATTCAACAAAGAGTCTTTCAAAAAAAAATTCATAGGCTCAATTGAAAAACGCTTAGAGACTGGAGAGAAAGATGATAATTATGATAGCCTACAACTCTTAATTAATTACGCTTCTATCTCCTCAGAACAAAAACAGTTTATTTCCAATTTCATGACCTCTACTAAGGAAATTCATTTAAAAAATATCCCTACAGTAGATTTAGAAAATTTAAGAAAGGAACCCCTTCTTTATCACTCAATTCAATTAAGGAACTCAGACTCTGAGCAATCTCAAGAAATGTACCGTAGATATGTTCAAAAAATTACAAACATTAATCAATTTTTTCTTGCTGCAGAGTATGGTCCGCAAGATCAGGGAAATTTAGCTTTTTTAAAGTCAACGATAGACCAAAAATTTAAAAATCAAGAAATCTCACTAACTCTAAATCTTGAAGCTACGGAACGTGAAGCATCTCGATACTTACAAAGGAATCATAGTGATATTGATTCTGATTATCGTAATGATGAAAAAATACGTGAAAAACCTCTCACAATGATAAGCTGGGGAAGCGTATATGAAAATTTCGCATCAGAAGAGTACGAGATTTTTAAAAAAATTAACGCTTCAGAACTTTATGATCCTTATTATGACTTAGTTAGTACTCTTTATAATTTCAAAGCATTGTCATCAGAGTACTTTAGAACAAGGGATATTACAACATTACTAGATGGGTTAAAAACAATAGAAGCAAAAAAACTCGAGCAGATATACCCCGCTCTCAAACAGCTTGACTCTAAACACCTTTTAACAGCTTATTTACCCCTCATTTATATGCAGGACGATCTCAGCCTAAAGGTTCAAGAAGACCTTGAGCACTATATTCGCCACTCTAGTTATAATTACCAAGCGGAATTTATAAAAAGACTTTTAGAGATAGGTGAACAAGATAAAGCTACAGGACTGATCTCCAAAATCATTAGTCACTACAGCAATTCAAATCAACTTTCTCTTTTCAATGATAAATTACAAGCATTGGAAATCAATCCTTCAGTTTACAAGGAACCATTTAAAGAAAGGGTTTCCCAAGAGAACTTTAATCTTGACATAAACATTAGTAAACAGAATTTTCTTATTCTACTAAATACAGAGAGTGATATACCCTATGGCACATTCAAAACCAGTGTAAATGAAAATAATCATCATGTCGCAGTAGCTGTTAGTAAAAATAAAAATGGCTCAGAGGAAACTTTAGCTCACATTCATATTGAAAAAAACTCAGGGAAAATGTTTATAGAAAATATAGGTGATAATTATATTTCTGTAAATGGCGAAAAAATAAACCACAAAACTGAAATTAGCTATGGAAGCTATGTTGGTATTGATAATGATTTATATCGCCTAGAATTTGGAGAAGCTAGAGGCGATTTAAGCTTTTCTCTTATAGCAAAAGATAAAGCCATGAAATTAGAAGATAGTTTTATTTCTCCTCAGATAAATGAAGTTCTTGATTCAGGTATAAATATTAATGGAGCAGCTTTAAATACAAATAATTTCCATAATATATTAAGCAGACTTGATTTCCACCAAGACTCAGAGGGCAAGGACGTAATTATTTACGATGGGACTAAGCAAGGGGTATTAGAAACCGAGGACTATTTACTCTGGGGACCAAGTAAAGGAATAAAAATACAGGAGGGGCTCGCAGGCTATAAGCTTAATGAAAACAATAGACCAATAAATACAGTCCATGTTGAAAATACTAATTACCTAGAAGGCTTAGGATTAATTCAGTCTTTGCTTGATCGAAGTGATACATTACCAAGTTGGATGTTAAATAAAGTTGATTTAAAAATCGGTCAAAATGTCAGTCCAACCCTTAATTTCAATACCTCATCAAATGAAAGACTAGAATTAATCTCTCGAAAGGTCAATGCTCTACAAGCTCCTATAGGAACTCGATCCTCACAATTATCAAAGACAACGGAGCCGTCAAGTCTTTTATTCAAGCAGGCCAGTTCAAGCATTATTAGTGGAAATATCAAGCACAGTAAAGCATTTATTATCAAGGCAATCGACACTGCTGAAAATACACAAGAATTACTGCAAGCTATCAATTTATGGACTGAAACTTTACAAAAGCCTCTTGAAGATTTAAAAAATAAAATCGATATTCAAGCCCTAAATGAGAAAATCTTAAACTACGATCTTAAATATCAGTGCTCAGACCTTGCTTTTCAGCTAAATTCTAACGATTTACAAATCGGTGCATCTGGCTTTGGTAAAGTCACCCCACGTTCTTGGGACTTATTAGATTTAGTGGAATTAAAAGACGTCTTTAAAGTTCTTGGCATGAAGGAAGCTGTAAGCAGAATGGATACTATACATTCTGATTTTCAAAAATTACAAGCAATGGCTGATGAAGCCAATAAATTAGAATCTTCTCAAAATTTTAATAGCCTAAACAATGCACCAACACTGTTTTTTGATAAAAAGCTCTTCCATAACTTTTTAGGCATGCTCAAAGTTATAAATCAACCACTAAATCTATCAGAGAGTAAATATAACTTAAACACTATTTACCCAGCACTTTTAGCTTCACCTTTAATAAATAATGATGAAGCAAAGAACATAAATGAAGTCGAAATTCAAACTCAGCTTAAAAATCAAATTCTTAAACAATTTAAACATGCGGGACTTTATTATCAGTGCGAATTTTTATCACGCCTAAAATTCTTTAATGATCAGCAACATATAGAACCACTCATGCAAGAAATGTTTTCTCAAATTAAGAATTCTGATTTACTTTACAAGGCTATAGATGAAATGAGATTTCAAGGTTTCCAAGATAAAGAATTAAAACAATCATTAAGGAAGGTTTTGGATCAAAAATCTGATTTCATCTGGCATATAGATTCAAGTGAGAAAAGTAATTTCCTTAAATCACTTTCAGAGACTGACTTGAATATAAATCTAAATTTCAGTAAATTACAGATTGAGGTTAGTATTAATCAAGATGGAACTAAACTTTTTAGACTTGGTAAACTAATCAATGACGAAGTTATAAATCTAGGTGAGATTAATTTTGATGCAGAACAAAAGACTCTAAAATATCATTTAATGGATATGGATGAAAAAATTAGCGTCCATATAAATGGAGCAAATTTAACTGGAGAAACTGGTGTTGATCTACTACATGAAGATTTAATTCAGCTTGGTAATGATATGTTTTATCTTGCAAAAACCAATAATGGGGAACTGGCAATTCACCAAATTTCACATGGTGATGCAGAAGTAATAAATCAATTATGGTTAAGAGATAATAATACCCATTTTGAACAAGGCAATATTGGTCAATGTGAAATAAGTGGATTAATTGCAGCAATGCGAGAAGATCCGTCTGGTATGGGTCTTAAACTTCTAGTTAATTCAGTAGACATAGTAAGAGATTTAAATAATGATATTATTTTTTCAACTCGAATTAAAAATCCAGAAATGGTTAAAGTAGATAAAGCAAGCTTAGTTGATCAGCCTTATAAATGGCAAAGAATAACTGTAGAAAAATCTTTACGTGGATACTCTTTCAGCGACAAGAAAGACAACGATGGTAGAACAGAAATCCTTATTGGCAGTCCCTTTGAACTTTCCATAGACAGCGTTGACATGAGATATGAGGCAGGCGAGGCTACTTATTCTCGGAACAGGAGACCAAGCTTTGGCACTAAAATGAATTCCGGACCTGGTATTTTAGGAGCCACCATAAGAAAATTAACAGGTGATGATTATAAATATTTAGTCGGCAAGGAGGAGGTAATAGAATCTCTGTGGGGGGCAAAAGAAAAAGAAGGTTATCAATCTAATTATTATCGTAATCCAGCAAGGTATTGTGATTCAGGTAATTCATCACAAGAATATTTTGCATATTATTGGAAAGATGATATGGAAAAAATCTTAACTACACTTTCACAATCAGGCAAAGCTGGTATTTTTACTAACATCGAATTTCCTAAGGGAGAAGTCCCTCAAAACATTTTAGAAAACCATCCTGAAATACACGCAGACCATTGCTATGCTCTAGGACCGCACAATGGCATTAACGTTCAAGAAAGTATGAAGGGAAAGCCTTCCTCTTGCTTATTAGGGAAAAAAATATTAATGATAAACCCTTGGAATACTGAAAAATACAGATCATTTGTGGACTTAGAAGCCATTAGTTCAACAGGATTCAGATTATTACAGTGGGATGCCAGTGATCAGATAAAGTTAGATTGTGTTTTTAGTTAAAAGATCTAATTTATGAGATGTGTCAACTCCCCATTTCATGAATTAACTTTTTAAAGTTTCACAATGTCATAGAATCCTCCTTTTATTACTGTGATTTTTTTCATTAGAAAAAGTTCTCAGTAGTTAAGCAGCTTTAGCTGCTTAACTCGCTTCTAAGCTGTTCTTTCGGAATACAAAGAAAGAAACTTGCAGGGACTAGTTTTAAGAGCGGTGTGCATTCTCTCCGTATTGTAATAATTAATGGTTTCTCTAATTCGAGAAACGACTTCTCCGATGTTCTTGCAGTCAGAGATATCTCCCAAATCTTCCTTAAACCCTCTGTAGAATGACTCTTGAAAACCATTTCTCCAAGGGCATCCTTTGGGGCTCATTGATTGAGAAATTTGATGGTACTTCAATATTGACGTGAATTTCTCACTGCGATATTCACTCCCTTGGTCTGAATGAATGATATATGGCACAGTCTTCTCTTTGACGGCACCTAGGTAAAAGGCTTTTAATATTAGCTCGGTGTCATGCTTGTCTGAAACATTGAATCCAACTATTTTTCTAGAAAAAATATCAATGAATGTCGCTACATACAGGAAACTGTTTTCATATTTTAAATACGTAAAATCACTTGCCCAAACAGTATTTGGAGAAATTACTTTTAAATTCTCTAGCAAATTAGAGATTTTAGCATCTGGCTTGCCCTTGTCTTCTGGCTTAAAAGGCTTTATTCGTTTGCGATTTAGCTGCATCCCATATTTGCCTAAAACTCTAAAAACTCTCTTCCTTCCGACCTTAAGCTCTGGAAAAATTCTATCTCCTCCATAGTTACGGTGCTTCTTCCTTAAGTCCAGAATCTTGCTTCTAAGCTTCTTATCGCGGATCTCTATCTTTGATTCTCGCTCCTCTAGCGTTGCTGCACTCATCTTTAGAGACTTAAGAACGTGGCTCTTTTTTAAGCTTCTTTCTAGTAAGTTTTTCGCAACTTTTCTTTTTTTTCGCTATTAAGCTCCAGCAGTATCTCTGCTAAAACGATCTTCATTTCCTCTATATCTTTCATTAATTTTCGATTATGGATAAGTAGTTTACGGGGACTGCTTACATTCTCCATACGGCTATACACTGCTTGCGTCCTAATACCAAACCTTGAAGCTATATCTCCTGCACTTGATCCAGAATGTAGCATCTTCTCCATTTCTACTAAATCTTCTTTACTTAAACGACCCATCTCTTTCCTCCTCTAAAACTTTACTTTCTTATTCATTTTATCGGGCAGGCCTCACAAGTTATTAATTGAAAGATTTTCATCATCAATAAAATCTTCTATGATTTGCTCTAAATCATCTTTCGATAAATTTGGATAACGCTGATATGAATTCTCTCTCGCCAAATCATTACTTGGAGCTGGTATTGAAACCATCAATGGCGATATAAGAGTAGGAGTAGGAGTAGGAGCCTCAACCATAGGGGGCTGAAAATTTTCAGGTATAGAAGGAGGAATAGAAGCGGAAGCAACTCTTGGCTGGCTCGAAGGATCAAAGAAACGGGAATTTATCATAATAAGACCTATTCATAAAAAGTATCTCTCTTGATATTTTTTACTCTAGACTTGCAATTTCACCATAATTAGTTAACTCACCTATCATGAGCGCCTCTTCTGTTAATGTTTCATATTCTTCTTGCCTTCTATGCTCCTCTAATATCTCTTCTGCATCGAAATTTCCATCATGCATAGATGTAATCAAAGTTTTTAATTTCTTATCGTCAGAATATCTATAAAGCTTCATTAATTTATTTTTCACAAAATCTAAATCTAGGTATAGGTACAATTTTTTTACTGTTTGATATTTAAACCAATTATTACCATAGTCAAGATCAATAACTAGACGCCTTGCTTTATCAATGTTCCTTAAACGTTTTTCCTCTTCTTTAAGATCCTGCTTGTTATTAATAAGCAATCTAAGCTGTTGTTCATGTGCATTATTATGTTGTGCCATTTAATAATCTACCTCCTTGTTGATTATAGACATCGCTACCTGAAAGCATTTTAAGCCCAATTTCCAAAAATGCTGTGAATTTTTCACTAAGATAGCACAGCATCGTATCGCGAAAAGTTCTGTTTATTTGTTTAGATTTCACGCCGCCACCTAGGCTTATGCCTGCATCTGGAATAATTTCCTGCATTGAATCAACATGTGCAAAAAAGGTTTCCTTATCTGAAGTAGCCAAACTAATCTGCAAAGCATCTAAATTTTTCAAATATGCTTCTGAAACATGTTCTCGCAATAAACTAAATTGTTTTTCATATCCAATATTATTATCAGCAGAACTATCATTTTCAGAAATAGTTTTAAATGCACTTTTCAATGCCA
>RFQS01000047.1 GCA_009924885.1 Pseudomonadota bacterium
CATTCTTGCGTAAAGCAGGTCTATGTCAAGGACCCGTGGCGTAAGATGATTAATGTGGGGACCTTTAAAACTTACTATATCTGCAATGAGTGAGTTAATGCAGAGTAATTCTTTATAAAAATCCTTTTCTACAGTGGCTTGGTTATGCCATCTAAATGTTTCAAGTGCTTCGACTATAAAGTCTTTAGCCTCTGCTTCAGAAAGTCCACCTTGTTTTTCATGAATCTCAATTAAATTTAAGCACTTACTCGTGAAAATCTGTCGCTTACTTAAAATCTCTTCAACGCTATTTCTAATATCCTCTGGAAGAAGCTCTAGGCGAAGTAGTGATGTGAAAACTCGAAATGGAGATTTATTTAAATCCTCTCTCGAAACAGGTCTAAATACCGTTGAATGAACTGGAAGATCTGCGATGCTTAAATCATAATAACCGACAGGCTGCATTCCCATGACGGCAAATAAGCGCCTCATATTATAGAGTTCATCTTTGCTACCTAATCTTATAGCACCATGCTTTTCTCCCTCTATTCGAGACAAATCGAGGATTTCATCTGCAATGAAATCTTTACTGTTTAAAGTTTCTTCATTGACCTCTGTTACAGTTTCTAAGAGATTTTGGTATAGAGGTACTTCCTTTCTATACATCTCAGACATTGCACTTGTGAATAATATCCTTATGCTATTTGGATCATAAAATTCTTGAATGGCACCCATATAAAATTATCTATTTATAAAATTATTCCTCCCACTCACTTGCTGGAATGAAATGAGCGTGCTGCCATAATTCTTCAAGATTATAGTAAAGTCTTGCTTCGCTTTGAATAATATTTACAATGACATTCCCGTAGTCGAGTAGATACCATTTGTCGCCGTATTTTCCTTCTTTAAGATTTGGCTCTAAACCTGTTTCCGTTAGAGATTCTTCTACGTGCCTTGCCATAGCTTTTAGCTGCGAGGAGCTTTCGCCAGAGCTGATAATTATATAATCAGCTAAATCAGATATTTGGCTGATGTCGAGTAGCTCGGTATCACTACCTTTCTTGTCTTCGCAGAGCTTAGCGATGCATAGAGCTAATTCTTTACTATTTAATGTCTTAGGTGATTTCAAGTTAATATGTATAAATCCTTAATTGTGTTTAATGTCTCAAAGAATTTTATTTTAACAATAAGACCGATAGTATTAGGATCTTTTTTTATTTTTACCACTTTACCAATTGGGAAATTAGTTGGGAATGGGCAATTAGTCTCATCTAAACACAGACCTGTACTAACTATCCTATCACCCACTTGAACTGATGAATCAATTCTAATAAAATCAAGCATCGCATAATCAGGATAGGAACCAGAGAGCACTCCGTATTCTTCTGTCCTTTCAATTTTGGCACCCATCTGAAAGCTTTTATCGAAAATTAATTTAACGATCGCAGTGTGATCAAAGACTTGATTAACTTGACCAACAATTCCATTCAAAGAAAATACACCACTACCCACTTCAACACCATCTTTTTTTCCTTTATTGATAATGATTTGTTTGTGCCAGCTTTCAGGACTTCTACCTATAACTTGACTGCGTATGGTTGGGAAAGGTATTTCGAACTGCTTTCTTTTATTAAGGCTTTCTAGTTTTAGTTTTTTAAATCCTGCACGAAGTTTGATGTTATCTAATTTAGTTGTATCAAGTTTCTTATTTAACTCTTTAATAGTGCGAAGTGAATCTATATAATCTTTAACTTCTCCTTGGCTTTCATTAACTCCTGAGCCTAAGTCATAGATTAGTTTTCCTGTAATTAGATAGCTGTAGGAAATAAGGTTAGCTATTGGTTTAATAAAGAACCAAGCCAAAAATATTACTAGCAGTAAAGATAGAAAAATAGATTTTAGATCTTTAAAATTCATTCTTTCTTTAGACGCTTATACTAGATGTGCGTGGTTAGTAGTAGTTAGTTCTAAAACACGTCTTAGAGTTTTATCGGTTAAGATTCTACCTGCTCCTAAAACTACACAAGAAAGAGGATCATCTGCAATATGTACAGGAATTTCAGTCTCATGAGCAATCATTTCATCTAAACCTTTAAGAAGAGCACCACCACCAGCGATAACTATACCTCTGTCATAAATGTCGGCAGCTAATTCTGGAGGAATTCTCTCTAAAGTTCTTTTTACTGACTCAACTATAGACGTAAGTGGTTCTACCATAGCCTCTCTAATTTCAGCTCTGTTTACTATGACTGTTCTAGGTAGACCATTTAGAAGATTAAGTCCTCTGACTTCCATTTGATCTTCATCGCTTTCGTCTGAAATTTTAAAAGCAGACCCTAGTTTAATCTTGATGTTTTCTGCAGTTGTTTCGCCGATTGATAAATTATATACCTTCTTCATGTATACGATAATTGAGGTATTTAGCTCATCACCAGCTATGCGAATACTTTCAGAAATCACTATTCCTGAAAGACTGATGACTGCTACTTCAGTAGTGCCACCGCCGATATCAACTATCATACTGCCGATAGGCTCTGCTACTGCAAGTCCTGCTCCAATAGCTGCGGCCATAGGTTCATCAAGTAAGTAGACTGTGCCAGCACCAGCATTTTCTGCGGCCTCTCTTACTGCTCTTCTTTCTACCTCTGTAATGCCGCTAGGGACACCGATTGCGATTCTTGGCTTAGAGATAGGTTTGAAAATACCTTTGCTAGTATTAGCTTTCTCTAGGAAGTATCTAAGCATAATTTCAGCATAGCCGAAATCTGCTATAACACCGTCTCTGAGTGGTCTTACTGCTACTATGTGGCTAGGAGTTTTGCCTATCATCGCTTTAGCTTCTTCACCTACAGCAAGAACTTCTGACGTTAGACTATTTACTGCAACTACACTTGGCTCCCTGAGAATGATTCCCTCTTCGGAACAGACTAAAGTATTAGCAGTACCAAGATCGATACCAATATTCTTCGAAAATTTACTAAATAAACCCATATACTTGATTTTAATAGATACTCTGAGAAAACGTGGTAAAAAAATAGTAATTAGAGGACACTAATGGACATGAGTTTTAAAGAGGATTTGAGTAATACTAGTTTTATCGCTACAGCTGAGCTAAATCCTCCTAAAAGTTTTGAGTGTGGAAAAATTTTAGAGAATGCGAGTAAATTAAAAGGCTTAGTCTCAGCCATTAATATAACTGATAATTCTGGAGCTAGTGTGAAAGTCTCATCTATGACTATAAGTCATTTAATTAAAAGAGACTTTAATATTGAGCCTATTTGGCAAATTACTTGCCGTGATAGAAATAGATTAGCTGTTCAATCAGATTTACTCTCAGCTAAGGTTTTTGGTCTTAGTAATATACTACCTCTGCGTGGAGATGAGTTAAAGCAGGGTGATTACCCTGATGCTAAGGCTAGTTTTGATTTAAATACAGAGGAATTAATTCAGGTTATAAAGCAGCTTGAAAAAGGCCGTGATTTAGCTACGAAGGAATTAAAGCCACATCTAGGTGATTTTTCCTTTTGTGTTGGTTCAGCTGCTCATCCAGGAGTCCCCGATTTAGTAGGGCAGCGTGAAACTATGCTCAAAAGGCTTGATTTAGGTGTTGAGTTTTTTCAGACTCAAATCTGTTTTGATTTATCCCAATTAGAGATTTTTAAAAATACTATAGGTGAAAAACTTGCTTCTAAGACTTTACTCGGCATAACACCGATAAAGAGTCTTAAGCAGGCTGAGTTTATGCATAAAAATATCTGGGGAGTTGCTGTACCTGATTATATTTTTAGTGAGTTAACAGCGGTGACTAATCTCGATCCAGATTCCACTGAATCTCTTGAAGCTCAGCGTGAGATAGGTTTAAAGTTTTCACAGCAGATCTGTAAAAGAGTTCAAGAGCTAGGGTTTAAAGGTATTCATCTTATGGCCATAGGTCAAGAAGCTAATCTTGCAGATATTCTTAAGCGGATTATGCCTGAAAGCGCTTTCTGTTCTAAGTCTTTTAATTAACTGCTAGCGTTAAACCAACTGCATGTAAAGTGTTTAGTGTGATAATACTAATAACGCTTAACGCAATAAATAACACAGAAGATATTGCAAGCACTACATTTTGAGATTTACTGCCAACAGTAATACCCCAAGTGATGCAGAAGCTCCAGATTCCATTGCAGAAATGATAAATAGTAGATATTAAACCAATAACATAAAACCAGTAAATGCTGAAAGGGTTTAAAACAGGGATACTTGGTAGAAATTCTATATATTGATAGCTAGCAAGGCTCTCGGCAACATAGTTGTAGTCTAAGTTATGAACTGTTTTAAATTGAAGAATGTGGAAAGTTATATATACTAAGGCTATAACTCCAGTGAGTCTTTGAAAAATATAACGCCAGTTCTCTGAATGGCTGTACTGAAGCTGATTTGGTTTCGCTGTAGTATAGATGATTATCCCATAAGCTGCATGAAATATAATCGGGAGGAATATTCCAAGCCATTCTATTAATTCGACAAATGGTAATGATCTTAGAAAATTTATGATCAGATTATAGTTATCTGCACTGAAGATAGAAACGCTATTAGCAAAAAGATGAAAAACCATGAAAATTCCGATAGGGAAAATTCCACTTAGGGAATGCATTCTTCTTAAAAAATAATTACTTTGAAGATTTTTAAACATACAATCGATATTTTACACCACAAAAAGCTAACTTGAAAGTTTTTGCACTACAGAGGATTCTAATTTGATCTGATGGAGATATCCATGATACCCATAGCCGAGAGTTCACTGAAAACGTAAAAAGCATCATCTTTGTCAAAATAATAATTGCCTATTTGAATTGTGTAATAATCCGAGACTTTAATGATTTTGCTATCTTGTTCTGTAATTTTTTTAATTCTATTTAACTGTAGTTCTGCTGCTTCTAGTGAATTATAGCTGCCAGAGCAGATCATTAAGCCTTTGCTTAAATAATAAGCATTATTGTCATTGGGTACTGTTTTGCTTGAAAGATTATTGAGTTGAGCTTTGGAATGGCTTTGTGTATTATGCTTATCTGAAATATTTCCTTCAACTTTGAAAAGCAGAAATACTATCAAGAGAGCAGACATTATTAACTATAGAAATTCTCTTTAAGTTCAGTCTCTTTGTTGATTTTTAGACTACTAGATTCAGATAAAGTTTTTTTAAAAAAATTACTTTGAAGATTTTTTACAGTTGCTTTATTTTTATAATCTTTGAATTTGTTTTCAAACTGAGTCCTAGAGAGCTTAGTGCTAGCATCTTCTATTCTTCCCTGGGGGCTTTTAAGGCTATTATTAAGGGTATCTGCTCTTTCCCTTAATTTTTTGATGTCATCAAGTAAACCCATTAATCTTTATTTGAAACTTTTACTTATCTTGGTACTATTTATCTAATATGAATAGATTAGCAAAGTTTGTTTTATTTGTTATTTTTCTGATACCAGTTCTTTATTTTGCTGATTCAAAATCAAATCTTGCTTATGCAATAGATTCCACAAAGGAGCTTAATTTAAACTTAGCCTGTGATGGTCCATACCTCAAGATTAAAGATATAGTAGCTAATCCGAAAGCTTATAAAGGCAAGAAAGTAAAGTTTCTTGGTGATTTCTATTCCTTCTCTTCTTTGCCTCTAGATTATCCCCCAGCGATGCGAGAGGCTAAAAATTATATTGGTATAGTACTTGCAAGACCTGATCATAAGCAGATTCCTCTTGTTGAGCTGAAATTAGCTGTTAAGCTTGATATTTTTAAAAATGCAGAGGAGCGTTTAAGTCTAGAGCAGGGAGATACTCTTAAGCTTTCTGGCAGGGTATTTGAAGTCGCTTTAGGTGAACCTTGGTTGGATATAACTTCTATTGAAGTGGTAAAAAGAGTAACTAAAAAGGAGAGTTAAAAAATGTACTCCTCGGATATAGATAAACGAAAAGATAGACTTTCTAAGCTTGAAGCTTTTGGAGAGGTAGATTCTTTTCTTCTCTTTGATGAATTTTCTACTGTAATTTATGAACATTCGAAAAATTATCTAGAGGGGATAAATTTACAGAATTTTATGGAGCATCAAGAGGGCTTTAAGGTCTCTTTAAATGATCAAGATTCTGTAATTAGGCATGTATTTTTGGTTGAGAAGGGCATAGTTTTTTTATATCAATTCAATGCAATGTCTTTATTGATACTTGCAGGATATCGTGAAAGTGCTGATATCTTTGACTTACAGATTAAACTTGATAGTATTGTAAATGATCTTAAAATCTAGGGATTGTCAGCAGTCCTATCTAGGTTTAATGAGGGAATAATATCAATAAAGGGATAGTTCAAAAAATGTCTAAGTTCGTGAAATTTCTTTTAGTTTTTAGTTTAAGTGTTTTATTTTCCGCAGTTTCTGCTGAAAATTTTAAGGGTTCAGTAAGCTTTGTTGCACCTGGAACTCCTGTCCAAGCCGTTTTAACGGAGACTCTTAGTTCGGAATTTACACGAGCTGGTGAAACTATAGCTCTTCAATTATCAGCACCAGTATATTCTGGTTCAGCAATGGTAGTGCCTGCTGGTTCAGTGGTGGAAGCTGAGGTTATTAGTGTGAATCCAGCTGGTAGAGCTGGTGAGCCAGGTAAGATAGATTTTAGGCTGAAAACTTTAATCACTCCTAACGGAGCAAGAATACCTATTTCTGCAAGTATAGATCAAAATCGTTTTAGTTTAGTTGCAGAGGAGCATGCTCGTGCTAAACATTTTGCTAAGACTACTGTGGCTGGAGCTGCTGGTGGAGCTTTAAGTGGTTTGATTGGTGGCGCTATTAGCGGCGGTAAAATCGGTAAAGGTGCTGCACTCGGAACTGCTATCGGTAGTGGCGTAGGTTTAGTCGGTGGAGCTATACAAAAAGGTAAAGAATTAGTTCTGCCTAAAGGTACGCAGATTCCTTTTGTTTTAGATCAAGTCTTAAGAATTGCTAGTCCAGCTACTTCTTCTCAGTATGCTGATCCTAGCCAGACTTATCCTGCTGGGGCTTTTCAAGATCCTAGTGTGATTTATCAGCAACAGAATCAGAATCCTTACTATTAACCTGCTATTATTTACATCTGATGGTATCTGTATTTTTAGAAGATGGTAGCTCAAAAACTGTTGAGGATGGGGCAAGCGGCCTTGATTTAGCTAAGGCGATATCGACCTCTTTGGCTAAAAAAGCTATCGCTCTTGAAATCAATGGTGTGGTTAGAGATTTAGGTACGCCTATCCAAGATGGCGATAAAGTTAAAATTATTAAAGTCGGTGATAATCGTAGCTATGATGTCTTAAGACATACTACTAGCCACGTACTTGCAGCAGTAGTGCAGAAAATGTTTCCATCCGCTAAAGTAGGTGTAGGACCTGCTACTGAAAGGGGTTTCTTTTATGATTTTAAAATTTTGGATCATAAGATTACCGATGAAGATCTTCTTAAAATAGAAAAAGAAATGAAACGCTTTGCTGAAGGGGCTCATACTATAGAGAGAGCTTTAGTGGAAGATGTTGATGCTAAGTTAGCTGAATATAAAGCGAATGGTGAGATTTTTAAAGCTGAGCTGCTTGAGGAACATAGAAATAATGTGCCAACTGAATATTATTTCGTGGATAATAATGGAAAGAAATTATGGTCGGATCTCTGTGCTGGCCCGCACTTGCCGAATACTAAATTTATTAAACATCTTAAACTAACTAATGTTTCTGGAGCGTATTGGCGTGGTGATACTGCTAATGATCAGTTGCAGAGAGTTTATGGTACTGTATGGTGGGATGAGGAAGAGTTTCAAAACTACTTAAAACAGCAAGAAGAGAGCGAAGCTAGAGATCACAGGAAGCTCGCTAAGCAGCATGATTATTTCTCTACGCATGAGATGGCTGGTGCTGGTCTGATTTTCTGGCATAGAAAGCTTGCGACTATTAGGCAGGAATTACAAAGGTTTTGGGAAAAAGAACATTTGAAAGCTGGTTATGAATTTGTGGTGACGCCACATATCGCAAAATCAGAGCTTTGGGATATATCTGGTCACAATTCTTTTTACAAGGATAGTATGTATTCTTTAAAGGTTGACGATGAAGAGTATGTTCTCAAACCCATGAACTGCCCTTTCCATGTGCTCATTTTTAAAAATAGCAAGCATAGTTATCGTGAATTACCTATTCGCATGGCTGAAATGGGTACAGTTTATAGAAATGAATCTAGTGGAGCGGTTCATGGGCTTGCACGTGTGCGAGGCTTTACTCAAGATGATGCTCACATATTTTGTACTAAAGAGCAGTTTAAATCTGAGATTCAAGGCGTATTTAAATTAATTAATAAAATATATTCGGTTCTAGGACTTGAGTTTAAAGTAGAGGTCTCTACTAAGCCAGGGAAAGCTATTGGCAGTGATGATTTGTGGAGTTTTGCGGAAGCCGGTCTTATTGAATCACTAAATGAGTTAGGGATTGAGTTTGAGATTAATCCAGCGGATGGAGCTTTTTATGGTCCTAAGATAGATTTTAAATTAAAAGATGCATTAGGTAGAATCTGGCAGGGAGCGACTATTCAGTTAGATTTTAATTTACCTGAAAGGTTCGATCTGCATTATATCGGCAGTGATAGTAATACTGAAAGACCTGTAATGATTCATAGAGCGATATTCGGCTCTATGGAAAGAATAACTATGGTTCTGATAGAGCATTTCGCTGGTGCTTTCCCTCTGTGGTTAGCTCCAGATCAAGTTATGATCATACCTGTAACTGATAAGCATAATGACTATGCTTTAAGTATCAGAGATTATCTAATCGATAATGATATTAGAGCTAAGGCTGATTTAAGCTCTGAGCGTATGAACTATAAGATTCGTACTGCACAGGAAGATCAAATACCTTATATGCTGATAGTCGGTGATAAAGAGATGGAAACTGGCTCTGTGAATGTAAGATATCGTAGATCACAGGATCAGGTTTCTATGACCCAGGATGAGTTTTTAGCGAAGCTTAAGATTGAAATTAGTTCGAAAGTTTTAAACTAAATTAAAACCAAGAATAATAGAAGCCCCAAGAAAAAGAATAAAAGAAGCCCAAGTGAGCTGATCTAATTTATCTTCAGCACTGCTTTGCATGCCTTTAAAATGGTGAGCCGAACCACCGATAGAACCAAGTCCCTCTGATTTAGGTTCATGTGCCAAAATTAAAAAGCCAGTGGCTAAGCCAGATAAAATCTGAATAACTGTTATGAAGTTAAGCATAAGTTTACTAATAATAACATGAATATTATTTAATAAATGTATTTCAAGGAAAATTTTACATTTCAGCGAAACAGGCTAACGATCATGAAGGGACTGCTCGCAAATTAAGCTTCTAGAAGCTCAGGATTAAGTGCTGTGATATCAGCTGCTGACTGTATGCTTTTTACTGGAAATCTACGATCCTGTTTTTTTATTAAACCATTTAAAACCTTTCCTGGACCTAATTCTAGAATCTCGCTAATTTGATTTTCTGGATTTATTAATTTTTGAACAGTCTGTGTCCATTTAACTGAGCCAGTCATCTGTAATTTAAGATTAGCCTTTATCTGTTCTGAGTCACTGACAGCTTCTGCGGAAATATTCTGAATCACAGGAATGCTTGGGGTATTAAATTTAACTGAATCTATAAGGTTAGAGAACTCTAGAGATGCTTCTTTCATAAGTGGTGAGTGGAAAGCTCCAACTACAGTAAGTGGTATCACTCTTAATTTAAGTTCTTTAGCTGTTCCATAAGTTTCTAATGCTTGGTTAGCAGCTAATACCTCGTTCTCTGAACCAGTTATAACGATTTGATCTGGTGAATTAAAGTTAGCGACTGAAACATTAGAAAATGCTTTAATTACACTGTTTAAATCATTTTCACTGAGTCCGACTACTGCGCTCATGGCTCCTTTGGGTGCTTTAGACATTAGATCGCCTCTTTTGATGACCAGTTTAAGACAGTCTTCGAAAGATAGTACTCCCGAAAAATATAGAGCTGAGAATTCGCCAAGACTATGACCAGCAGTGAATTTTACTGAATCTAAATTTAAAAGATTTTTATGCTTTAGTGTTTCTGCCACCGCAATGCTTAAAGTTAATATGGCAGGCTGAGTGTAAGCTGTATTCTGTAAAGTCACCTCATCTTCACCGAAAGATAGGCTGCTAATGCTGTATTCACTACCTTTATAGTAGTCATTAAAGATTTGGTCTGCTTGATCGTAAATTTCTTTTACTTTAGGAAATTCTAGGTAAAGGTCTTTACCCATGCCAGCATACTGTGCACCTTGTCCTGGAAATACTATAGCTTTTATCATGACTAAACATTATATGAGATAATCTAAAAGAATGTCAAACCTAATCAAGAAGCTAGATTTACGAGGTGTAAAGTGTCCAATTAACTTCGTAAGAGCGAAAATTGCTTTAGATGATTCTGAGGTGGGAACAGTTTTAGAGCTTTTTATCGATGATGGTGAAGCTTATGATAGTGTGCCTAAGAGTCTTTCCGAAGAAGGGCATGAAATAGTTTCTCTGAGTAGTTTGGATGATGGGACTTGGTTTTTAGTTGTGAGGAAGATTAGTTAGTGAATTAGTGTCTGTTAATTACTTAGGTTGATAATTGTCACCTTGTTCATAATATTCTTTGATGGATTGATGAATTTCTTCTTGGGTGAAAAGTTTTCCTGTTTTTATTCCTTCATCTATTCTAGCTAACTGCGTTTTTCTAGAATATAGATGAGAAATATCAAAATCTTTTAAAGACCCTATACATTGACCTAGATATGTATCGCTAACATTTAATCCAGATAGATTTATATCCATTGAATCTGAATTGTTTGCTAATCTCTCCCTGTTTTTATTGAAAACTTCTTCATTGAATTTATGATAAATAATTTCCCCCTGTATTTTCTGTATGAGGGACTGCAGATTCTTATCAAAAAGTTTTTTATCAGTTTGATATTTATAAAATAAGCTTATGATATCAAAAACCAGTAGGCAGTCTTCACTATTCTTTCTTGGCTCTTTCTCAAGGCGTTCTATTAAATTTTTATTTAACTCTGGTTTTTCTGCTATTAAATTCATCAGACTGTTTAGACAGGAAGCAGTATCTTGAGCTAGAGTGAATGATTCATTTACTTTAACCTTTTTTAGATCTGATGAGATCTGCGGTATTAGGACACAGAGTTTGATTGTAAGGTTATCAGAGTTAGTTGCCAGGCTGAGGACTACATTTTCTAGAAATTCTTTATCTTCTATATTTGTAAGTTTTGGCATCGCACGTTTAAAAGCCTCACTTGCTTCATCAAATCTCTCATTGAAAC
>RFQS01000048.1 GCA_009924885.1 Pseudomonadota bacterium
GGACCATCGTATTCATCGACCAGCACCACGACTTTCATTCCAGTCTTCTGGTGAAGCTTATGGATTAAATCTGTGAAAACTATGTCCACGTAAGGCTTTAAATCTAGCTCAATGCCGTATTCTTCGGCGATATAATTTAGCTGGATTTTAATTCGAGTCTCCATGGTATCGGTCTCACCGACTTGGCTATTAGCCATAGAGAGTTTAATTACGGGGTGCTTTTCCCAAGTATAGTCAGAATCATAGATCCAGAGATTTTCAAAAAGTTCTTTATCGCCTTTAAAAATAGAACTTAGTGTGGAAACGAGTAGTGATTTACCAAAACGGCGTGGGCGAGAGAGGAAGTAGACTGCTTTTTCGGGCTTTATTAATTCATAGAGGTGCTTAGTTTTATCGACGTAAACGAAATTTCCTTCAATAAGGTCTTTGAAAGTTTGGATGCCGATAGGTAGGTCTTTAGGTTTCAATCAAGCTACTTGAACGCCTACGTATTTTCTGCCTTTAGAAACATAAAATTCCACTTTACCATTCGCTACAGCGAATAAAGTATCATCTTTACCGATCATTACGTTAAAGCCAGGGTGAACTTTAGTTCCTCTTTGACGGATTAGAATATTACCAGCTCTAACTACTTCACCAGCGTATTTTTTGACGCCAAGTCTCTTCGACTCCGAATCGCGGCCGTTTTTAGTACTACCTACACCTTTCTTTGATGCCATAAGAGGAATTATTGTAGCAGATGAGATTTTTTTTGCGAGGATAAAAGCTTAAATTTTTTGGTAGTTAAATACTGATGAAAGATTATCGTGTGATACAATCTGCTCTGAAGCTCAAAGAAGACCAAAGTGAAAATAAGCAAACATAAAACCCTGCTTATACAAAGGTCTTTAAAAGGAGATTAGAAATATGAGTCATATTGGATTCTCTTTAGTAATGGTTTTGATGATATCTAGCCTGTTTGACATTAGTCATCCGCTGTTCAGTAAGACTGATTCTGAACAAAAAGAAATTATTTCAGAGGTAAGAGCTGATAATTTTGCAAATGAGGCTGTCGCTACATTCTACGTACCAGGCGGAAGAAATAACACTGGAGTTTTAGGAACTAAAGATCGCAAAGGTAATAGTTTGATAGGACACCGCGTGGAAGACGTTCTAACTAAATTAATAGAACTCAAAGCAGAAGGACTTTCCAAGAGAAGAGCTTTAGCGAGACTGAAAGATGAAGATCCATATATAGGTATTGCAGCGGATCATACTCACCCTAAAAATACCTATGGGACTATGGTTGCTATCGACTCTGAAACCTTGACCGAGAAATTTAAATTAAAAGAAATCTATGAGGATTTAGAGTTTAAAGAACTTCACGCACGCATAGTTGATACGGGTGGAGCCTTCATTGGGAATGGGTCTCTGAAGATAGATATCGCACTAGCCAGTCTAGATATGGCTTATGCGATAGGTCGGGTTAAACTGAGTTTGGTTTATGTGGGGTAAAGTTTTTAGGCTATAAGTAAAAATTAGGCGAAGCTAGCTAGCTCTTTATTTCCAGCTGTGTTAAAGGTATGGTTACCGACCACTACGTTATTTACATTCTGTGAAGAATCATTAAAAGCATATCCTGCTCTAAAACCAGTTGCTGCCATTAATTTATTAATTTGATCATCTGTTTTCCCAGCTTTCTTTAACTCCGATTTGAGTTGATCTGGGTTTAAAGCTAAATTCAAAGCCCGTAAAGCTTTTTCTTTATTTGCAGCAGAAATCTCAGCGTTTAATTTACCTTGAGCATAAGGCTGGTATTGATTTTTAGCAGAGATGATCTCAGTAAGACTACTACCTTTAGCGTTAAATTCACCGGCTTTGATCTTGCCCGATTTAATTAAATCTTGCCTATTTAAAACTGATTTAGCAACCAAAGCCATACCTAGAACGCCTTCCCCACCAGCTTCTGCGTGCATTAGTTTTAGTAAAAGTTCTTTTTCATTTTCAGGCAAATTGCTTACTTGACCGTTATTTATTGCGCCAGAGGTATTGGTGCTTGCTGTAGTGTTTGTGGTGGAGCTGCCCGAATTAGTAAATAAAAAAGCAAAGGGATTAAAATACGTCATATTACCTTAAATATTCCTTCCTAATATAAAGCATTGCTTGAGACTATTTTGACGATTAGCTCTAATTACACTGTTGTCAAAATTTTATTATTAGTTACACCTGCAACTTGATTGCTTGAATTTAGGGTACTAGCAATTTGATTCATAGCATCTTTAGTATCAAAACTCAGCTTAGTTCCATCCGAGCGAATAACTTCTGCATGGAGGTGAGGACCAGAAGTTCTACCTGTACTGTTCATTCCATATCCACCTATCTGTGCACCAGGAGCAACCGAATCACCTGTTTTCAAAACTTGACCATCCGGTAATTTTACTTGCCCATTGGAAACGGTTCCCTTCTCCAAATGAGCTATTCTGAGCTTAGTACCATCTGCATACCTCAGGACTAAACTATGACCATAGCCACCTTCGTTTTCTTTAATAGACTCAACGACAGCAGTACCACCTGGATTTAATACTGGAACACCAACGCCATTTTCCTTAACTAGCTTCTTAATCAATGCATGATTTGGTGCATAGTCTATAGCATTATAACCATGATCGTGTGTCCGTCCAGTCTGCACCTCACTAGCATATTGACCAAAAAAAGCCTTCTTCATGGCCTCTTTCGGATTACTATTACCCTGAAAAAGGCTAACCAAGTTACTAGAGACCTGTGGATTACTATTAACAGCTACATTAGGACTACTCGTATTAGGATTAACCGTAGCAACCTGCTGATCATTAAAAAGAAACGCAAAAGGGTTAAATGTAAGTGTCATATCAAATTATCCATATTAAATAAACTTCAAGCTAATCATTACAAAGTAATATAGACAGAATAATTGACATAGCAAATGACCTCTGAAAGATAATAAAATAAAAACAAAAATGACTTCTTTAATATAAATCAATGATAAAATTAACAATCTTATGTATGCAGTAGTTGAAATATCTGGCAAACAATTTAAAGTTGAAGAAGGTAGATTTATAGATATAGATCTTCAAAATACTGATTCCCCTGATTTTACTTTTGATAAAGTCTTATTAGTTTCAAAAGATGGTAATATCAAAGCTGGCAGCCCTTTTCTTGCAGGAGCAAGCATTAAGGCTAAATTAATTAAAGATTTTAAAGACAAAAAAGTTCTAATTTTCAAGCAAAGACCTAAAAAAGGAACTAGACTAAAGCAAGGTCATAGACAGCAATATACTCGCGTAATGATCGAGAAAATTGAAGCGTAATAGTGTTTGTCTACTTATTAAACATTTGCTAATTCTTTTTTCATTTCTTTAAATACTAAAGCTCCGACATTTGCTGCTACATTGTTTCTGCTTGCAGGATTATTAGCCTGTTCCGCTCTTTGTATTACGTCTGCGTTAAATGTAGCTAAGGTTAAGTTCTTATTAGGTTTCAAATAATCTGCTAAATTATAATCTTTTTTATCAGTACCAATGCCACTATTATTTCCTTCCTCCACAGACTTATTAAAATAATGCGGTCCCAATATTTCAAATTTTACATTTCCCTGCTCATCTTTCCACGCACGTGAAATTATGGCAACATGTCCTTCACCTTTACCAGTCTTATCATTAGTACCAGAATATGTAAACATCTTCCCAGCAAGCTCTTTATTGATCTCCTCAGATGATTTACCTTTAAGAGAGTTAACATATGCTTCGTCTACTTTAAAACCCTTGCCTAGACCCGCCTTTTCTATCGCTCCAGAAAACCCCGCTGTTCTTTCTGCCGTAGTACCTTTGTTGACATAAGCATAATCCTTCAAGGGTTCAAGCTTTGCAAAATCTTCTTTAGTTAAATAATTCTTTAGAAAATTCCAAGGACCAGTAACACAATCCATACCTTTAGAATTAGTCGGGTCTGTTCTTTGATATGTATAACCATCAGTAACCGCTGCTTGGTAGAATTGTTTTGCAGAATTCACTAAAGCACTACTATCAGAATTAGCTTGATTAAGTAGAGGCACTGGCTGAGTATTATTTATTTGAACCAGAGGATCAGTGCTATTTGTATTTGTTTGATTAGTTGTATTCTCAAACAAAAAAGCAAATGGATTAAAATTTGAAAAATTTAGCGTCGCCATAAACTTTTAAGACCTTTAATATACATAGAGAAAGAATGAATCAGTATCTTTTTGACTATAATTAAATAATTGAGATCAAGCAACCCCACTAAAACCACGCAAAGCAGGCTGAAACACATTCTCTTTTACCACATTAGCAGCCCTACCCACTTGATACATACCATTCTGAACAGCTGGCTTCGCTTTATCTAAAACCTTCTGCCCCTCCTCCACCAGTATTTGTCCTTGTTCTTTCAGCTTCTTTTGATGGAACCTAGTTTCCATAGAATACTGGTCCACACTGGACAAACCTTTTCTCGAATCACCTAAAACTCTATCACCGACCCTAATCTCTAAGTCGTCTAAGGATGGTTTTATATCCGTCCAAGAATCAGAGCCTTTTTTAATCTTTTCTAACTTCTCTAGAGACACCGAGGTTTTATTCGCTCTATTATATTCTTTTAAAGCAGTGTTAATTTTTACGAGTTCGTCTGCATCAGTAGTTTCTAAAAGATCTTTAAAGCTACGCTCAGTACCATCTATTTGAATTTTCTTATCAGATAGATCTTTCCATGTATCGAAATCTTTCTGCTGTGCAATCAAATCTTTAGCATTTAAATCTTTTAGCTTATCTCCTATTTTTAATTCAAAGTTTTTTTGAGTATTTTTGATCGCTTCTTCTAGACTATCATTCTGATAACCCTTCTTACGGACCTGTTTCAGAGCATCGGTCATACTTAACTCTTTAAAGGTATCGCCATCTTTAAACTTCACTGTAAGATTTTTCAGATCATTCCAGTAATCTGCTTTAGTTATTTTACTGAGATCACCTCCGAGTAGATCATCAGCAATATTTAGACCTTTCGTATTAGCTTTAGCAGCATCAAAAGCAGTACTAAAACCCTTATTAAGGTCACCTATACTAGCAACTGTACTCTTAGCTGTACTAAAGGCTTTATTTAATCTGGTCAAATCTACCGCAGCACCTAAAACTGGAACTGCTGAGCCGAAATAAGTAGCAGCTTCAAACATAGTACCAATACCAAAAGTGCCATCCTGCAAAGCTCTAGTAATAATAGAAATGCCTGAAGTCAGGTCAGTAACAGCATCTAGAGGATTAACTAGCGACTTTACCATACTACCAGCTATGCCCGCCCAAGAATCTACTTTCGCTCCAGCATCAAATGCGGCAAAGGTCTCACCAACAGTAGCTGCACGAAGGAAATCACCGATAGCACCAATGAAGCCATCATTTTGTTTCTTCGGATCCGTATATTGACTGAATATATCATTCTGCTCAGAAACATCAAAAATGCCAAGAGTATCAGTAATATTATCGATCTCAGTAGTTAATAACCCTGGTCCTAAATTATTTAAACGCATTCCACTTAAAAAACTCATATTCAACCTGTCAATATAAATATGAGTTTCAGAATTTATTTACATAAATTTTATATTTCAAAAACATGTAAATACTTTCATGTTTTTAACATTGTACTAATCACGATGAGTAATCGAAAAATTATTCACTCTAAAGATTAAAACATTATGTCACTAAAATTAGGTTGGGAAATAGGTGAATGGGCAGGCAAAGTCTTGCTCCAAGGTATTAGAAAAAATATTCCAGAAGTAGTGAAAAAAACTTTAGCTGGTGGGAAATTTGCTTTATTACCAGAATCAAGTGCAGCAAAAATGATCAGAAGTAAAGGTCTCGTTGGTGACTCTGCCGAGCTTCTAGACACTGGCAGTAAAATTGCGGAAACCTTATGGTGGGCTCCAGCTCTTGCGAGAGGTGGAGGCATGCTTACTGATGGTTTACAAATTTGGTCAGTTGTTAAAAGTGCTGACGGTAATGAATGGACTGCGAGCGAAAACATCGATCAACTTGCAATGAAAGGAACCAGTGCAGCATTAATGGCAGCTTCGATTAAGGTCAAGAACCCTTTGCTAAAACTAGGTTTAAGATTATCCTCTTTAGGAGTAGGTTTAGCAAATGATACTGTTGAATCAATGATTGATTCTTCAAGAGGTAAAGCCACTTGGTTAGATAAACTAGGCTTTTTAGGTAATTATGGAACAGTTTTTACTGATCAATATGGATTTGACCAAGGTGGTTACAGCCCTATTCGTGAACATTACGAAAAGAAAGATAGGGAAAGCGGTTACTTTAACTATGGTAAAGCACGCTTTTATCAGGAAAAGGAGCGGGAAATACCACATTTACTACAAATATTAGGATAAGTAAATTCCTGTGAGGATAACAATAGGTAAATGAGACTCTAGCTAAAGAATCAATGGTATTAAGAAGTACTAAAAAAAATACAATCTCTTATTCTCGTCCAGCAGACAGGAAAGAGACTTCTATTGGCATTAATACAAAAAATTACTCTAATGAGAAGCCAGTTACTCAAGCTTCTCGTACTGAAATTTCTCTATTATCAAAATCCAGCCTGCCAGATACGGTATTGAGCAAAACAGCTTCAGTTATCAATCAAACTGGTAAATTAGTAGGGAATTCTGGTGCAAATTTATCTAAATTTACCAGTAGATTCATAACCAATCCAGAAAATAGTGGACGAAGAACTCTAATATCTTATGTTCCACTTGCCTTAAACCTACTTTCAATTCCAAAATATATTGGTGCGTTAAAAGGGTTTATGGAAGGCAATGCTAGACAATCGGTTGCCGACTTCATCAGTGGTTTAATTTTAAATTCAGTAGCTAGTGATTCTAAAAAACTTGCACTGACAGACTCCAGCGTTATCGCAAAGTCTTTATTACCAACTTCTTTAGTTAAACTAACTGGCTTAGGAGTTATGGAATTAAGTAAACAACTTGACAATGGCTCTGGAAGATTAACAAAATTGGCAGGCAGTGAATCTATGAACTGGGGAATAAACAGCCTATTTACAGAAATATTAGGACCAGTCCAAGGAATCCTAAAAACAGCCCTCTTTGGACATGCAAAAGCATCTGCACCTGTTGATGCTAGTTTTCCTCTAGATGAACAAAGTTCTGGGATAAAACCAGCCACGGTTTGAGGAGATTAATTGTTTGAACTTTATACGTATAAAACTACATAGAGCTCACATTCTGTGAGCTCTATGTAGTTAATATGATTTTTAAAAATTCAAAATTAATCGGCTAGCTAATCCTAGCTTTTCCCAAAATCCCTAAAGAATCTGCAATATTTCTTCGAGTAGATTCTGTACTGATAGCAGCTCCTGCGAGTGTCAGCGCTGTACCTCCTAGTATTATCCAGCCTACAGGGTTCCAAGAATTCATAAAACCCACACCCAGAGCTGTAGCAACGGTAGCTGAGCCTCCCAAAGCAAGTTTAGCATTAAAGCTATCTTCGTCACTAACAACAGTGTTATTTTCTAATGACTTAGTAAAAGCCTCATCCGAAGATAGGGTCTTTAGTGACTTTGAGATAGATTTAGCGATCTCTGGATTAGCCTTCAATATACCAGCATAATCTCCATCTAGTACCTGATCGACGTTATATGCACTTTTAGCGATAGCAGAGCTATCAGTTAATTTTGTCTTTAGCTGACTATGAATAGATTTTTTCAATTCCTCTGGCAAAGAGTTTATTTGATCTAAAGCTGCGATTACTTTATCTGAAGCTTCGCCAGCTTGGCCTAATTCTTCCAAAATTTTACGTCTATGCTCGATATATTTATTAATATCTGCATTGTTAACACCGATTTTATCCCTTTCAGCTTTAATCGCCTCATCTAGGTTTCTTTCACCATCCTTTGTTTCTCCACTTAGTTTAAGCTCATATAGCCTAACTAACTCTGACCTGCCGAGAATTTTAGTTAATTGAGGATCTTGTTCAGTCTCAGTGGTTTCAGCCTTAGGACTAGATTCAGTCGTCTGAAAAACCTGTGCAGGAGAGAAACTATCATAAGTGGTCTGAGTGTCAGTATTAGAAGAACTTGATGTTATTTGATCAAACACCGCTGCATACGAACCAGTATTACTACTAAAGTTATTTCCTGTCCCTGATGAATTTACGATTAATGAACCTGCCATATTTTACTCCTTTTTATAAATATTTATTTTGTCTCTGTTTTTAAAGTCTCTAATTTTGCCTGTAACTCTGTTTTAATACGTTCATCATTTAAATAGTACTCATTAGTTTTAGAGTCTTTTTTAAATACATTAGTCGCATCGATTTTAAGAGTGGAGCCATCTGCGGCAGTTATCTCAATAGGATTAACCACCAAATAAAGTATCAGCAAACTAATAGCATTGTTTTTTCCTAGGCTAGCGTCTACTTTCTCTAAAGCTTTCTGAGAATTACCATATTTTAAATCATTCGCCAGAACATCCTCAAGAACTCCAATACCGCCGTTAATTAAAGTCTTCTCCTCAGCACTACGAGAAGAGCTTTTCAGAGCCGCTATCATATTAGACTCTTTGCCTTTTAAAGTATTGAGCTGAGTATTAAAGTTTTTACGTCTATCCACTAACGCTGATTCATACATCCTAGTATAGCTATGTGCCGCATTAGGATCTTGAGCATTATTGATAGCAGTCTTTGCATATTTCGTAAATATCTCATCTCCTATCTGAGTTCTCCAATTCATGTTATCCATCTGAAAAACGAATTCATTAGCAGCATCAGATTTATTACCTTCATAGGCTGTTTTATTAGAGCCGTTTTGAATCATAACCTTAATACCATCCTTCGCCATTAAGCGCATCATTTCAGGAATAATATATTTTTCCATTTCAACATTTAATGGATTATCAGCATCTTTGGTACCTAGACTACTATTAAGAGCCTGGTTAAATACTTCATAATTATGTCTTCGTTGACCTGAACTTAGCTTAGTATCAAAAATAGAATTTTGCAGCTCAACATTGTATAAATAATCTCTAAAAAATCCTAATTCTGCCAAATTAGAATCATATTTTTTATCTTTTATTTTCCCTGCAGCTTCATCTAGTTTAGCCTTATAGCCAGAACTAGCTACCACTCCCTTGTAATAAGAAACTAGACTTTTATTACCAAGTGAATCAATCAAAGTACTGTTGATATTAGCCTTTGTCTCATCCAAATCTAATTGAGATACTTGATATTCTGCTGGTTTGACATTTGCGTATTGATCAAGGTAGCTCTGATTATCATTTTGCCCTTGACCTGTGAATGAAGAAAAGAAATCAGGATGCTGAGACAATGTTGAATTACTATTACTAGCAGTAGTTTTATAAGGATCCGTAAAAGTTGGTAATCTCTGTGCATTACCTACACTACTTACATAAGGATCCGTAAAAGTTGGCAATCTCTGTGTATTACCTACACTACTTACATAAGGATCCGTAAAAGTTGGCAAGTTATACGCACCGCTAGGAGAACTAGTATAGGGATCAAAGTTCAATGGACGTGATTCAGATTCACTAGATCCTTGGAGTACATTATGGTAAACATTACTAAAATCGGCTCTAACTATAACCATCTTATTACATACAAAGACTAATCAAAAGAAAATTTACTATAAACATTTCAGCTAAGCGATCTTTATATCATCAAGGAAAGAAAATAATCATGGTAGATGTAAATGGTTTTCAAAATTGGGTTAATAATGGTGCACAGAGTCTTTACGCAGGTTTTATTGAGGCAACCTCTAGGCTCAGTAATCAACCTGAAAAAATAGCAGCAGCAACTCAACAGTTTCAAAGGTACAGAGCAATGTTCGAGGGAATGAATTCGGTAAACGCTTCTTACACTGATTCTGAATTCCGCAAAGCTGGTGAATGGAAAAATATACGTGCTTAAGTAGAGGACAATATTTATGTCAGGAAGAATCGACAAACTTTACTATAATCTCAGAGAGCAAGGTAACAATGCCATGCTTTGGGCTGCAAGTCAAGGTCAAGTCGAAGAAGTAGCAAGGCTTACTAAAGATCAATATATTATTCAGGCTGTAAGCAATGCTTATACCAACCAAGTTGACGTACCATTCTACAAAAGCCTCATTAGTGGCTCGGATGCACAAATTTATAATTCCATGATGAGGGTTAAGGCATAGGCATGAATCCTAATATTTCAGATATCTCAAGAGACACTGCTGGTTTAGGATATTTTATCCAAGCACGAATTAATCAAGAAGCAGAACAAGCCGCATATCAATCAATGCAAAATGGTACCAGTGATCAATTCACTCAACTTCTACGACAAACAACTGTATCTTATGTACTCGCAGAAAAAATAAACACTAACCGAGCAGAGTGGACTCGTTCAATAGCTCTATCTTACTCTTCTGGAAAAGACCCGCAAACTGGGCAAGCTATAAAAACCGAAGATAATTTAGCTAAATCTAAAAGATAATTAGTTCTTAATGTTCAAAAGGTACAATGGCATATCATGGTAAGCAACAATATTGGCGATAACATTTTCCCAACCCCATCAACAGATAATAGGGTCAATTCTCGCCCGAGCATAACCACTGGTCCTATACTTAACGATAATAATATCAAAGAGACTTATTTGGATTTTTTTTCTCAAGCCTCCAGTGCCTCACCTTGGGGTATTAATCGTGGTATTAATCTTGAACTTCTTTCTACGGAAGCCATGGAAAAAATTTATTATAATGCTTTACAAAATGGTGGTCAATTAAGCTCACAGGATTATTTTGATCTTGCGAAGCATCAAAAACTAGCCGCTTGGGCATCTGAGTTGAAGAACACTGACGCTGCAAATAGGGAATGGAAAATATCTGGACTCAATGACGGCTTAGCCTCATCTGGTTAATTATTTGAAATAATTTGTAGTCAATAATTAGCTCACCTTTAATTTGTATTAACATTAATCAATTAAAAGGAATATAAATAAGATGACTACAGTTACATCCCCTCGACAAGAGCCAAACGTAAACACAACGTAATTACTCACCCCATAACAAGTTTAAGAGTTAGGGTTTGATCAAGTATGGATTTAATAGCATTGAAGAGATTAAGTCCTTGTTTTTTTGCAGTC